>DASUYB010000007.1 GCA_036377595.1 Longimicrobium sp.
CTGGGTCTTCCGCCTGTTCGGCCACGACCGGGTGAAGATCATGGACGGGGGTCGCAAGAAGTGGGACGACGAGGGCCGGCCCACCACCACCGAGGTGCCGAGCTACCCGCCTTCCAGCTATCCCACCCCGTCGCGGGACGATTCACGCATCCGCGCCTTCCGCGACGAGGTGCTCGCGCACATCGGGCGTAAGGGGCAGCTGGTGGACGTGCGCAGCCCCGAGGAGTACCGCGGCGAGAAGCTGCACATGCCCGAGTATCCGCAGGAGGGCGCGGTGCGCGGCGGCCACATTCCCGGCGCCAAGTCGATGCCGTGGGCGCGCGCGGTGAACCCCGACACCGGCGAGTTCAGGAGCGCGGAGGAGCTGCGCGGCCTGTACGAGGGGCAGCTGGGCCTGAACCCGGGCGAGGAGACCATCGCCTACTGCCGCATCGGCGAGCGGTCGAGCCACACCTGGTTCGCGCTGACCTACCTGCTCGGCTGGCCGAAGGTGCGCAACTACGACGGCTCGTGGACCGAGTGGGGCAACGCGGTGCGCCTCCCCATCGAAAAGCCGTAAAAGACTTGGCTCACGCAGAGTCAGCAGAGTCAGCAGTTAAAACGCAGCTGTTTCTGCTGACTCTGCTGACTCTGCGTGAGCCCAAAAGAGAGCGTGCCCCGCACCAAATCAGGGCACACCGAATACTGCATACGAGAAAGAGGACGGCACCCGCGCGGGCGCCGTCCTCTCGTCATATTCAGCCGAATGAGATGACTACCGCAGGCGGCCGAGCAGCTCGCGGTTGGTCTTGGTGTCGTTCAGCTGCTTGTTCAGCAGCTCGATGGCGTCGGCGGGCTGCAGCGAGTGCAGGGCGCGGCGCAGCTGCTGCGCCTTCTCCAGCTCGGTCGGGTCGAACAGCAGCTCCTCGCGGCGGGTGGAGCTCTTCTCCACGTTGATCGCCGGGAAGATGCGCTTGTCGGCCAGCTCGCGGTCCAGCACGATCTCGCTGTTGCCGGTGCCCTTGAACTCCTCGAAGATCACCTCGTCGCCGCGGCTCCCCGTGTCGATCAGCGCGGTGGCGATGATGGTGAGGCTCCCCGTGCCGCCGCGCACCTTGCGCGCGCTGCCGAAGAAGCGCTTCGGCTTCTCCAGCGCGCCGCTGTCGATTCCGCCGGAAAGCATCCGCCCCGTCCCCCGCTCCGTCGTGTTGTAGGCGCGGGCAAGACGGGTGAGCGAGTCCAGCACGATCACCACGTCGCGCCCGCTCTCCACCTGGCGGCGGGCGTGCTCCAGCACCATCTCGGCGACGGCGACGTGCCGCTCGGCGGGGCAGTCGAAGGAGCTGGCGATCACCTCGCCGCGCCCCAGCATCTCCATCTCCGTGACCTCCTCGGGGCGCTCGTCCACCAGCAGCACCAGCAGGACGGCCTCGGGATAGTTGACGGCCACACCTTCCATGATGTTCTGCAGCACCGTGGTCTTCCCCGCCTTGGCCGGGGCCACGATCAGCGCGCGCTGCCCCTTCCCCAGCGGGGCGATGAGGTCGATGATGCGGTTCGTGTGGTCCTTGCGCCCGCGGAAGCGCTGCGACTCGCACTCCAGCCGGAGCTGCTCGTCGGGATAGGTCGCGGGAAGCGAGCCGAAGTCGACGCGGCCCCGGGCGTGCGCCGGGTCCAGGCCGTTGACCGAGAAGACGGCATCCAGCGGGGCGCTCTTGCCGCGCCCCGGGGGGGTGCCGATGGAGCCTTCCACGCGGTCGCCCGTGCGGAGGCCGAAACGCCGGATCAGCGACTGGCTGACGAACACGTCGCCGTCGGCGGACTGGTAACCGTTGGCCAGCGTGCGGAGGAACCCGCTGCCGCTGGGGAGGATCTCGAGGAGCCCCGACGCCGCCGGGTCGGTCGCCGGGCGCGGCTCGCGCTCCGCGGCGGTGGGTTGTGCGGAAATGGTCATGCAGCTTTTTCCAGAAATTGCGTTCCAGGGACGCGAAGACGCTGCCGGCGGAGTGCCGGAAGAGTGGATGGTGCCCGTCTCCTCGTGTGTGGGCTTTGTCAGAGAGGCTCGCGCTGGCTACGTCAAGTTGCGTGCCGCGGAAGGCGACAGGGAGGAATTCGACGGCCGGTGTGTGCGCGGGCAACGGGAAGATAACGGAATGGCCGAGAAACGCAAGGCGGCCAATGGATCGCTGCCTCCGCCTCCCTTCGCGGTCCCCGCCCCACGCCCGTCCCCACCCCGTTTTTCATGCCGTGTGCCGGTTTGACGGCGGAGACGGCTCCCGCGTCACATGGAGTCGAGTTGGCCCGGCGCCCCGTTCCCTGGTGCCCGGCGCCCCCGTCAATGCGGGGGATGCCGTCGGGAGCGGAATGTCCCAGTGGGACCGGGGCGTCCCAGCAGTGAGGCGTGCGCGCCGCAGGATGTTTCTCGACAACTTGCCATGGCGCAACGGATTGCGCATCATGATACAGCGCACTCCCGCCGTCGTGCGCCGGTTGCCGAAAACGGCGTCGCCCGCCCGGCTCCGGCCGCTTTCCATCTCCCGCCCACCTGCCCTCACCCCATGCGCCCACCCCGCCTGGCCGCGGCCGCCTGCGCCCTGACGCTGGCCCTTGCCGCCTGCACCGACCGCAACCCCGCCGCGATCCCGGCCGTCGCGCCGCCGCTGCCCCCCTCGGCCGTGGCGGCGGTACGCTGCACGGCCGACGTCCGCGCCGGGACCCTGGCGTGCGCGCCGGCCCCGATGGCGGCGGCCGGCGTCTCCGCGGCCATCCTGGGCGGCCAGGGGACCAACGTGCGGCTGGCCTCCAGCGGCACCAGCTACGACGGCGTGGGGATCTTCCGCTCGTACGTGACGCTGGAGAACCTGACCATGCAGCCGCTGGGCACCAGCGACGGGTTCACGCCGGTGGGCGGGTCGCGCGTGTTCTTCGCGTCGGGGCCCACCACCACCAGCGGCACCGGCGAGGTCAGCGTGGCCAACGCCGACGGGATCGACGCGTTCACGGCGTCGTCGCAGCCGTACTTCCTCTACGCCAGCATCCTGCTCCCCGGCGACACCACGGGGAAGAAGGAGTGGCGCTTCAACGTTCCCAGCACCGTCGGCACCTTCCAGTTCCTGGTCTACGTGGCGGCGCGCGTGCCCAGCGAGGACGGGTGGGTGAGCCTGTTCCCCATCGCCCCGTCGCTGCAGGTGGGCGACACGGTGCGCATGGACGACACCGTGCACACGGTGACCGGCTCGGTAGTGCCGGGCGTGCCGGCCGCCTGGTCGTCGTCGAACCCGGCGGTGGCCACGGTCGACGCCGGCGGGGTGGTGACGGCGGTCGACACGGGAACGGCCATCATCACCGCCACCAGCGGCGCGCGCACGGGGCGGGTGACGGTACAGGTGTCGTCCGGGCCGCCGCCGCCCACCTTCGTGCGGCTGGACATCCTCCCGCCCACGATCACGACGCTGCGGGCCGACACGGCGTGGATGCAGGCGCGGGTAAGGAACGCCGGCCTGTCGTCCGCCGTGACCTTCGCGGTGGGCCCGGAGCAGTGCATCGCGGCGCGGGTCTCGGGGACGGCGGCGGACGGCGTGTACCGCTGCGGGATCACGGCGCGGGAATCGACCACCGGCGGCATCTGGGCGGTGACCGGGGTGGTCACCGGCAACGGAGCGGGGATCCGCGAGCTGTTCCACCAGGACCTGACGGCGGCGGGCGCGCCGGCCGCGGTGTTCGTCCATCACATGGACTACGACCTGTCGCCGCCGCTGCTGCTCGGCTTCGGCTTCTCGCCCGACACGGCGCACGCGGGAACCGACACCGTGGAGGTGGAGGTGGTCGCGGCCGACTCGGGCGTGGGGGTCGCGCAGATGGAGGTGCGGTTCTCCGGCCCCTGGCCGAACCAGGCGGTGGGGTGCGGCACCAACGGAAGCGTGCCGGGCCCGAACCCCGGCGAGCGGATCTTCCGCTGCCGCTTCGTGTTTCCCGACTACGTGTCGCCGGGCGACTGGCTCGCGCGGGTGGACATCGAGGACCTGAACGGCAGAAGGGCCTCGTTCGATCCGTCCGGCCTGGCGGCGAAAGGGTGGCCGAGCACCCTCGCCGTCATCAGCCCGAACCCGGACCACACGAACCCCGTGCTGACCGCGTTCTCCATGGCGCCCGGCACGGTGGTGGGGAACGGAACGGATTCCCTGTCGATCACGGTCACGGCCACGGACGCGCAGGCCGGGATGCTGAACATCTCGCTGCAACTGCTGAACGCGGACGACAGCGACGCGCGCTACTGCTCCGTGGACGGGCCCCCGGGGCCCAGCCTGACCCTCCACTGCACCAAGCACTTCGACGCGGCGGATGTCGGCACGTGGCGCGTGGGGTACGTGGACCTGCGCGACCTGGCGGGGAACGGGCGCACGCTCTACACCGACGACCTCGCCGGCGTCCCCTACCCCACCACGGTCGTGGTCACGGCACCGTAGGCGGCCGGGAAGCAGCGACTCCGCGTCGGCCATGAACGCCCGGGGCAGCAGAGCGGACTGCACCGCCTGCTGCCCCGGACGTTTCTGCTCCTCCCGCCCGGCTGTCTCAGCCGCGGCGGCTCACGAGCGGGGGCGCGTGGACCGCGGCCGCTCGGCGGGGATCTCGAAGGTGATGGGGACCGTCACCCACACGCGCACGGGCATGCCCTCGATCGTCGCGGGGCGGAATCGCATCCGCGGCACCACGTCCAGCGACGCGGCGTCCAGCCTGGAATCGCCCGACGAATGGAGAACCGTGGCGCTGGCGTGGTCGGGGGTGCCGTCTGTCTGGATGCGGAACTTCACGGTCACCACGTAGCGGCGGATCGGCATCGACTGCAGCCGCCGCGTGTGTTGAGCGGTTGCCCGGTCCACCGCCCGCGCGACCTCGCCCCGGTTGACGAGCATGGGCTGCGTCTCGACCATCTGCGGGGTGTCGACGCGCGCCTGCGGGCCGGTGACCACCCGCACCCACACCAGGTGTGGCCGCGCGAACGGCGCCTGCGGCCTGACGCTCGCGCGGAGCGCCGCCATCACGGGCTCCGCGTAGCTCGCGGGCATGCGGTCGGAGAGCGGCTTCACCTCCGACGCCGTGCCCGTGCTGTCGAAGGTGACGACGAAGATCGGCGGCACGCCGCGCGGCAGCTCCGCCTCAGGAAGCTCCGCCGCGGCGCGCACCAGCGCCGCCGAGTCCAGCAGCGCCGACAAGCGGAGGTCGCGCCCGGTGCCGGAGAAGTCCTGCGCCCGCGCGGCAGCGGCGGTCGCGCACACCGCGGCGAGCGCGGGCAGCGCGCGGCGCATGAAGATCGAGCAGATCACGGGATCAACGGATGGAGAGGTAGATCGGCCGAAACCCCGGCGAACGTGCCGCGGACGACAAACGTCTGATCGGGAGATGGTTATCCGGTCGCGGCCGAGGGTGCGAGCAGTCACCGCTCAATCCCCGGATTCGCCGGGAAGCGTCTTCGTCGGCTGGTGGTGGCGCTCCATGTACGCATCGAGCGCGCGCGACGCGGCGTCCACGCGGCCGGACAGCCGCTGTGCCTCGGCCGCCTCGCCCTCGCTCTGGAAGAGCGCCTGGTCGCTTCCCGCGTCGTAGCTCACGCGCGGATCGATGGA
Organism: Longimicrobium sp.; assembly: GCA_036377595.1. Classification (NCBI taxonomy): domain Bacteria; kingdom Pseudomonadati; phylum Gemmatimonadota; class Longimicrobiia; order Longimicrobiales; family Longimicrobiaceae; genus Longimicrobium; species Longimicrobium sp. Next base: position 5,604 of record DASUYB010000007.1, read on the forward strand.
CACGAGGTAGCGGTGGTACGCGAGCGCCGCGGCGGCCACCGCGCCCTCCAGCTCCCATCGCCCCGGGCCCGGCTCGTCCGTCTCCCCCGTCCGCTCGCGCACCATCGTCTCGACCTGGGCGGCCGGGAGCCGCGCCTCGCGCCCCAGCGCGCGCAGCGTCGAGTCGCTCCACGCGGGAAGGGCGCGTTCCATCTCGGCCGCGTAGGCGCCGGCGTTCTCCCAGTACTGCCCGATTCCGGCGTAGGTGCCCGCCTCGGCCATGTAGCGCGTGGTCGACCACGCGGGGGGCGGCCCCGCCCGGCCGACGCCGTACAGCGCGGCCACCCGGCGCATGTGTTCCTGCCGTTCGGCCATGTACCGCCGCGTGACCCACATCATCTTCCCCTGCGTGGACGCGGGCGGCGGGCCGAAGACGTCGGCCGGGACGGCGGCGCCGGTGCCGGTGTCGGCCGGCGCGGACGCCGCCGGGCGGAGCGCGCTCACCTCGCCGCTCCTCTCCGCGCGCGCCTGGGCGCCGAAGGCCGCCAGGTAGGTCAGCGCGGAGATGCCCAACGCCAGGAAGGGGATGAGCCGCCGCGTCCAGCGCAGCCACACCAGCAGCAGCGTGCTCACGAAGAGCGGCCCCACGACGTAGGCTCCGGTGATGTAGCCTGCCCACTTGGCACCGGTCGCGATGGGATCCGTGGGGTCCGGGGGTGCCAGGATCGCCAGACCCACGCACCCCGCCAGCGCCGCCACCTGCGCGAACCGCAGGGTCCCCGAGGCCGGGCGCGGGGCGGCCGGCGCGGGCTGCCGCAGGCGCGACGGCGCGGCGCAGCGCTGGCAGACGGCGGCCTGGTCGCTCATGGCGCCGCCGCAGTTGTAGCAGGCAACGAGGGGCATGGTGGAATGATGCGGTGGGTGTGTCGCGGGATGGAAGCGGATGCGCGAAAGGACGTTCGCGGACAGAGGGTGCAACGCCGGACCGCGTTGGGGATGCGGGAGCCGGCGCTGGAAAGATAATCTCCATCAACCACTTGGGCCAGATTACGCGCGCCACCCGTTTGCGTCTCGCGCGGGACCCCACGGCCACAGCGGGACATCCCGCAACGGAAGACGGCGGGCGGACGGAGCCGGCGGAATCGGCGCGGGGCCGGAATCCTCCCGCGTATCCCCGCCCACCCGCCCATCCGCGCGCGGACAGGCGTGCGGCCGGCCCGACCGTCAATGCTCGAACTCGTCGGGGAGCGACTTCAGAGACTGGCGCTGGCGCTCGTAGTCTGCGTCCAGCGAGTCCGCCGCGGCAGGGAGGAGCGCTTCGTCCTCGCCCCTCTTCCACGTCCCAGTTTGCGACCATTTCTTGACTTGAATGTGATTTGCCTACAATCTCCGTGAAGCACGCTTTTCTCGCCCACCCGTCGAGCGTCACCGTCGGCCGCAACCGCGCGGGCGCTCTGGTGGCGCCGCGACGCAGCCTCTTCTCTTCTGCAGGACAGGATGTCATGAGAAAGCTTCGCCTGTGCCCCGAAGCGCTGTGCGTGGAGTCGTTCCCCACCGCGCGGGAGACGATGCGGACCGGAACCGTGCGCGGTAACGAGCTCGGCACGTACTGGGTCTCCGCCTGCTACACCGGGCCCGAGTACGGCCCCACCTGCGAGCCGGTGTACACCTGCCCCGAGTGCGCCTCGCCGCCGGAGACGCTGAACCCCTGCGACCCTCCCATCGACCCCATCGACCCCTGACGTACCAGCGGTCCAGGCCGGGAGGAGACGGGTCGGGAGATTACGAAGAGAGGGGGAAGACGCCGCACGCGTCTTCCCCCTCCTCGCATCCCAAATTCCGGGTGGAGTATTGGTGCGTTCGATCGAATCTCGTGCTGACGCGATTATAGATCCTTCGGCCTGCAAGCTCTTGCGCAGACGCTGATTACGGTCTGGCCGGCCTCAGGATGACGTCAGCGCGGGACGGATCCTGTGCATCACCAATTCCCGGATTTGCGTGTCAGTCCTGCGGCGATCCCTGCCGCCGCACAGTTGCCCTCCGTTACCTCCGTTTCCTCCGTGTCACCCCTCCCACACCTTCCGCTAGCCGTCTCGTGCATCGCTAAGTTGCGCTTCTGCTGCAACTTACCCCACCCGTCAAAATCCGGCCCCCGGAAGGGGTGGGATAGATGTGGGATAGGTTCATGCGGCCTTCTTCTGGCGACGGTCGCCGTCCGCAAGAAAGGCGCGCATGCTGCGGCGTGCCTCCGCCGCCTTGGCCCGCACCCGCTCGTTATTCGGGTCTTGGTAGATGCGTTCGCGCGTGGCGCTGTCGGTGTGGCCGGAGATGCGGTTGAGCACCTGTGCGTCCTGCGCGAACTCGGGCGCAAGGTCCGTCGCCTGCCTGCGGAGCCCGTACAGCGCGCGTCCCGGCTTGTGCGGAATCCCCGCAATCGCCTCCAGAGCCTTGAACAGCCCCCGAAGGGTCCAGTCAGACAGGCAACCTTCCGTCGCGCGGCTTGGAGGCACGGAGCCGCGTCTAAGCTTGCCCCCGGGGAACAGGTAGTAATCTGGAATCTCGCCGCACTGGTACGCGGCTTCTGCCTCGGACAGGTAGCCAGTGGAAAGCACCTCGTCCACCAGCGCGCGAAGCTCGGGATGCAGGTCCACAATCTCCCCGTGCTTCTTCCCGTTCCCGTGGACGATGAAGCGGCCGAGTCCGAAGCCCCCAACCGCATCAAGGATCAAGTCCGACCGCTTGGCCCGCACCGCCTGCCCGGCGCGGAGTTCCGCCGCAAGCTCGATCAGGAGCCGCAACCGTGGGTCGCCCTGGGGGAGCGCGGCGAAGATCGCCGCAACCTCGTCCACGTCGTGGCGGGGCCGCTTGACCTCCACCCGGTGGCCGGTGAGCGCCCGCCATTCCTCGCGTAGCCGCACCTTCCAGCGCGGCTTGGGGATGGCGGCGGTGTCGGGGATCAGTTCCTCCTGACGGAGCCAAGAGGCGATTGCGTAGAGCACCACGCATGTCTTTTCCGCCGCCACCGCGCCTTTGCCGTCGCGGCTCCGCTGCGCCATCTGGCGCACCAGAAACATCATCTCGCCCGGCGTGAATTCCTCCCACGTCAGGCGCGGCCCAAGAACCTCAACCGCCGCCTCGGCGTACCGCTTGGCCTGCCTCACGTGCTCCGTAACCGTGGCGTAGGCGCCGCGCTGCGGATCGAACATCAGCGCCACCCCTTTCGCCAGCGTGAGCGGCACGGCCGGGTCAGCCGCCCTTTCGCGCTCGTGCGGCAGCATCGACGCGAACGCCACGGTACGCGACGTCGCGCTGGCCTCCATCAAGGCCGTAGCCGCCGCAAGCGCCTGACGCTTGCCCTCGCGGCGGTCGCGGTGCCCAAGGCTCCGCTTTAGCTGCTTACCTCGCTTGTCAAGCCAGAGCAGGTAGAGCACCCCGCCGGGTTCCCGCTCGGCAACGCGGACCTTGGCCCCGTACACCCCAAGGGACTCGGACCAGCATTTCTTTGCGGCCAGTGGCCGCCGCTTAGTCTTGGGCATCATCGGCTCCGTATTTGGAGTGGATGATGTCCCGGAAGAGCCTACCTGTAATATAAGCATTTTTCGTGCTAACGCAAGGTTTTTCCTTGCATCGGCTACGCTTTACGGGCAGGTCAACGCGGCGGATGAGGGGCTTGGAAGGGCGGCCGGAATTTGGGATTGTCCCTTCGCGCACCAGGCGCGACAGGTGGTCCACGCTGTAACCGGACTCCTTGGCGGCACGGGCGAGGCTCAACAACTCGTCGCCGCCGCGCCGCAGCGCGGCGGCGAGCTCGTCGGCGCAGAACTCCAAGATGCGGGCCTGTGCGTCCGCGCCAAGGCGCCGCTGCTGCGCGGCGAGGGTGCGCCAGTCGTCCGGAAGCTCTGCGGCGGTGGGCTGGTCGTGCATGGGGCGAACCGGCATCCGGGGCGGATCGTGCCGCACAATGACGGCGGGGGCTGCTAACCCTGATACCCCGCCCGACCGCGCCGGGGTGTTTCGCCGCCGCCAGCTGCCGTCGCACCGCGCCCGCCAGCACGCGCCGTCGTCCGCCCCGCCACTGCACCCCCCGATGACGAAACGTGGGGGTGTGGGGGGCGCTGCCCCCCACAAAGACAGCGCGCCGAAGGCGCGACCGCCCCGCCGACCCGAAGGTATGAGGGCGGTGATCGACCGCGTCAGGGATTCGCGCCCGGCAGGGCCGAGACAGTGCCGCCACGGCTGTTTGTGGCGGTGCTGGCTCGGCGCAGTTGGGCGGCGTTGTTTGCCGCCCTACTGCGCGCGAAGCCCGGCCCCCGCGCAGCGGGGGAGACGCCCAAGCGGGTTCGTCGGGGTGTGTTTTGCCGTGGACCTAATGCATTGTCTCACGCGCAGCCTTCCAAACCTCGGGCCGCACTACGTGCGTGCTTCGTTGTCCATCGCGGTAGGTGATGAACACAAATAGGTCACCTGTACCTGCCTCACGGAAACTGGAATACTGCTCGGCGGAGATATGCTCTCCCACAACCCATTCCTCGATTCGGTACGAATCTGCTGCGACAGTGATTCCGAGGTCCGCAGCATCCGTCTCGGACAGGCCAAGTGCTGCACCAAGGCCCGCCTGTGGATCGAGTATATGAACCTTGACTGCCTTCTTACTATTCACCGGGCTAATTTTGCCTTGGCGCTCCATCTCGCGCAGCCACCGAACAGAAACTCGGACCCGTCGCACGCCGCCGTCGGGCAACGGAAGTTCAATAGTGGCCTTCTTCCCGAACAAGCGGTCAAACAACCCCATATCTAGGCGCATCGGAGAGGCTCCTTATTTACCTGCTGGGGGTGCGAAGGTCAAACGTGAGAACGGCACTCACGTTCCGCAGGCGTTCCCCAAACTCAGTTGAGATCCAAGTCGGCACTTCGTCCTCAGTGGCTTGGAGAAGAGCTTCAACATATGGCGGAGGCTGCTCATGCAGTCCAGGGACTACATTGGCAGCAGCCGCAAAGTAACGCCGGATGAACTCGAACACTTTACCCACGAACGGAGCCGCGTTGTCACGCGCTTCCGCTGCGCAGCAGAACAGACACGCGAGAGGGCATGAATCAGCAAGCAACTGTGCCGACGTAATACGCTGACGGCCTTTGAGAACGTACTTTTGGTGAACCAGAATGGCGTCAGTCAAAAAAACGGCATATGGTCCGGCATCATCCGAAGGATCGTGACACCGAACAGTAGGAGAGGTTGGGGATGTGTAGTAGAGCGCGTAGAGCGGGAGGACGTTGAACCGGCGGGCTGCCTCAATTAGTTTCTCTATTTGCAACCCGTGGCGATTTGCGTAAGCTATCTGCGGATATGAGTCATCGTGGCCGCATAAATTCTTTGCTTGTACACGCATTCCAAACGATTCTCGATCCGAAATTAGCCACCATTCCCAATCAGCGCCACTTTCTCTCGCCTCCTCGTGTCGCGGAAACTGATAATATTTGATCCACGACGCACGTTCGGTCAATTGATATAGCAGCCAATCCGTAATCGACTCTTCTCGAACCTTGGGCTGGCGACGAAGCCACGCGTCTAACTCTGCGGCAAGTTCGCTCACGACCAGGCATGCTGATTCGGGGCTACTTCTGCGTGCGCGGCTGTAGTGCCCCCGGAGACCTGCGGCCGCAAGAAGTTCTGCGAAGAGAGCGGCCACGTTGGCGATGAAAACAGGGCGTAGCCTTTCCATCTCCACCGAATTCACCAATAACCACGAAAACGCCGAATTGTCGTCCAACAGGTCCCCTAGATCACTGTAGACTCGCGACAGATGCGCCAAGTAATTCTCTTCAAACTCGCGCAGTCGAACGTCAGTTTGGATCGTTTGGAGCGCGCGGACAATCCGAACAATGTCCCGATGCGCAATACATTCAAGCATTTGAGCACGGTAAATTGCTTCTGCCGAATCTTCGGCAGGCGGAGATATTTGGACAACGCATAAGGCTCGTAGCGCGCCGTGGAGGCTTTCCAACTGCTGAGAAATGGTAACCATGTCGGAAACAGGGTTAAGTTAAATTGAACGGTTCCGCCTGCTGGAAAGCAACGCGCGGGAGTTTACGGCACCGAGCAGTCCAGAGACAAGGGGGTATCTCTCGCCCCCTACGCAACGCGGGATACGCCAACCCGCGCTGTTGCCGTAAACCCGCTGCAACCGGGTCGATCACCACGAAACGCTTGCGCGCGTATCGGAGTTCGGTCTATTTAGGACAGTGATTAGGCCACTCGGCAAACGCAGTGGCACCCACATCGACAATACGGAAGAATGTGGATCACGCACAGCTACATGGGAACAGTCAGAGGCCGAACCAGATGCCTCTTCTTTCTGCTGTTCGAAGATTACATCGAGGCTCAGCACGGATTATCTGATCAGGTCAGAACAGAACTGGAGCGATTCGCCCGCAACCTTGGTAATGCCGGAGCAGTGGTTATCCCCTTTCCCGGTGATGCTCCCGCAACTCACACGAGCGTACTCGAAAAGGGATGGACTGAGAAGGAAATTCTCGAACTGCGCCAGACTCCTGCGATGCTCATGATTGATACGGACTTTGACGAATTCGATCCCCGCCACCATTCATGGGTCTTATTTCACTTTGATCGATCTTCTTCGTACGATGGAGCCTATGCTCCCAAACTACGATCTCTGTTCAACCAAATCGCTGCGGCGGCCTCAAACGGTGAGGCAGATCCGTTTGCAATTGTTCAAGCGTCAATGCGAACTGACGCCATCGCCCGCGCATCCAAGATAGTGAAGCTGGAACCCGGGGCATTTGGTTTCAGCATCGACCTTCGAGCTGGGTGGGCGGCACTCAAGCAATATCTCCGTACGAGAAGCAGTCGAGGTGACGAACATGAGCGTGAAGAAGAATGAGCTTCGGTATCAGCGGCCCTCTCCGCAGGGCCGCTCCCGCAGAATTCTGAACAAGGACGCCCCGGCTGCTCGGAAATAAGCAGCCGGGGCGTTGCTCCTGCTCTTCGTACGGTGCGTCAAATGTCGAGCCCCGGGCCTTGCCGCTCGCGGCGCCGCTCCCTCCCTCGGCCAACCTCCAGTTCCATCCCCTGCCCGCGAATCCAGATGGGATCCTCCCCGGAATGCTTCGCGCTCTGCTTGATCGCCTCGCGAATGAGCGGGGCAGCCTCGGCGGGGAGCATGACGGCTAGCTGGTCCTCGATCTTGGGCGGGGCCTTGCGCCCTCTCGTCGTGGTGTCGTCCACCGCGCGCCGCCGGTACAGGATGGCGAGCACGCGGGCGGCTTCCGTCAACGGCTCGCCACGGCGGTTGGGGTAAGGCACTTCCTTCGCGCGAGCCAGCGCCTCGTTCCACCGCGCGAGCGACCGCGCGGTAGGCCCGGCCTTGGCCCGCTTGCTCCACTTCGCTGCCGCCGCGTCAAAGACGCGCAGCAGGCGCGGAAGTTCTTCCTTGCGGGCGTGCGCGGTGGTCGGGATGGAGACCACACGGAGCCAAGAGTAATCCGCCGAACGGATGAGTGGCCCGAAGGTCTGCGGCCTCTGCTCCAGGACGGCGCGCGTCCGCTCCACGCCGTCCCTGCGGACGGAGTGCAGCAGCGCGCGGCAGGCGCGCCGGGGAGCGTCGTAGACGTGCCCGGCAACGTAGATCAGGTCACGCACCTTGTGGCGGGCTTCCTCGCGCGGCTCGTGAAGCCACGCGTACGCATCGGCGGCCCGGTGTGCCTCGCCTTGTGCGGCCGAGAGCCGCCCGGCGGCCTTGCGCCGCTCCAACTCGCTGCGGATCGCGCGCGCGGCCTCCCACAACAGCATACGCGGGCGGCGGCGGCGCATGGTCCAGTAGATCAGCGCCGCGCCATAGGCGGCATTGCCGTCCGCATCCTCGCCCTCATGGCACGGGCCGTAAGTGGTCGGGTTCCATGAGAGCCGCCCTAGCGCGTCGTCGTCGTCGAAGTCTGCGCCTATGCGGAAGTCGTGGCGGGAGTGAAGCGGGAACAGGTACAGGGTGCGGAACGCCGCGGCGTACAGGCGCGCCGCGGCTACGTACATGCGGCGCTCACGGGTGGTGTGGCGGGTCATGCGGGGTAACTGCTCCTTTCGGGATGGGAGGGGTGGGGGTCAGAGACTCAGGCCGCGTTCCCGCTCGCGCCCGCGCTCCTGCTCCTGCTCGCGCACAAGCTCGAGCCCGATGCGGACCGCCTGACGTGCGAGCCCGGCGGCGGAGCGCGGGAGCATGGGAGCGAGGCGCCGCACAAGCTGGTCGCCGTCCACGGCGCGCCCGATCTGCGCGGACGCGAGGACGGCGGCGGCCTCGCGCAGGTCGCCCGCGCCGTGCGGGCCTGCGCGCGCGGAATCGCGCAGCAGCTGCGCGGCCTGCAGGAGCGCGGGCCGCAGGCGTGCGGCGCGGTGGCGGGTGTACTCGTAGCCCGCGAGTGCGGCCGACGCGCGGCGAGCGGGATCGGCGCCGGGGCGGAGCGCGCCGAAGTGCTCCGGCTGCTGCCGGAGCGATGCGGCGGCGCGCTCAGGGCCGCGCCGCTCGGCCGCGTCGAGGAAGGCGCGTCGGGCGGCGGCTGGATCGGCGTAGAGCGCGCGCACGTGCTGCGCGAAGTCGCGCCCGGTCTCCGTGTACGTGCGAGGGCGGCGGGGCAGCTGCGGTGCCGGCGCGGCGGCGGGCGACCGCTCCGCCGGCGCTGGCGTCGGCGGGCGGCTCGGCGCGAGTGACGGACGGGCAGGAGCGGCGCGCCCCTCGTCCAGCGGGGGGACGCTGCGGGCGGCGCGCGCGCGCGTCTCGGGCGCGGGGATCGGCGGGGCCTTGGGGGCGGCGAGCTGTGACGCGGACTCCACCCGCGCGGCCCGCTCGTCCAGCGTGCGCCCGGCTACGGCTTGACGCGCCCGGTACTCGCCCAGGGGACCGCCCAAGCGGCGCTCCAGATTGGCGCGGGACGCGGCGGGGTCGATCTCGCTGCACTTGACCTTGTGCACCCCGTCCGTCACCACCATCCCCCGGCCCTCGGTCCGGACGGATAGTCCGTGCTGGCCTAGCGCTCGCTCCAGTTCCACCCATGAGCGCGCCGCCATCAGGTGCGGCCTGGCCTCGCGCTGCACGCGTTCCACGAACGCGGAATCTCCGCGCGCGAGCCGGGGCGCGGGTTGGCGCGGCGCGCGGTCGCGCGCGTGCTCGGGGACGGCTGCGTGCTTGCCCGGAACGATGCGCAAGCCTAGCTCGGCTTCCTGCTCGCGCATGGCCTTCTCAATGCGCGCGTAGTCGTTCCAGTTGGACCAGACGGTGCGCTTCTCGGGGTGAACGCGGTTGACCATGAAGTGCAGGTGTGCGTGCGCCCGGTCGCGGTGCGCGACGATTAGCACCTGATGGTCCTGCAACCCAAGGCCGCGCAGCGTCCGGTCCGCGACCTGGCGCATGGTGTCGCGGTTCAGCGGGTCGTCAGGGTCGAAGCTGACGGAGAAGTGATAGACCGGCGGCTGCACGCTGTCGCTGTCGTGCGCGGTCGCCACCATGATCCGCGCGGCGGCCTGCGGGTGCTCGGTCGGCAGGTTGCGCGTCTCCACCCAATCCACGCGGTCCCGCTCGGTGCCGTCGCGGCGCCCGTACTCCAAGTACGCGGCAAGGGCCTTGAAGCCCGTTCCGAGCTTGTACGCCTTCCCGATCATGACAGGCAGCGGCGCACGGCCGCGTAGACGGCGGCGAGCACTTCCGGCCCCTCGGTCGGAACGTACTCGGCGGCGTTGGCGCTGTGCGCCAACTCGTTGAGCGCCGCGCCAGCGGCGCGGACCTCCGCCAGCACGGCGGCGGCATCGGGGCCACGCTCCGGCGGGGCGGCGGTCGCCGCCTCCACCGCAGCGATCACGGCGGCGATAAGCCGCGCGCTGTCCTCGTCCCAATCGTCCTCGGCCACGCGGTGAAGCTGCCGCAGGTTGTTGAGCACGCGCGCGAGCTGGTGCACCAGCTCGTCCGCGCGGCGGCGGCGGCGCCGCGACGGCGCCGCGCCCTTCCCGGCCTTCTCTAGCGCGGCCTCGCGCACGAAGCGGAGCGGCGGGACGCCGCTCGGGCGGGCTGCGTCCTCGACGCGGCGCCACTCGTCGCTACTCCAGACGGTGAGCTTGCGGATGGTCCTGCGTGCCACTTGGCCCGGGGGTGTTGGGGGTGCTGTTCCGTTTGAGCGAAGCGAAAACCGAGCGAGTGATTGCATATGCCCCGAGCGAGCGGAGCGAGTCGGAGGGGCATATGCAATCACAATTGCTCGCTCTCGGTGTTCGGCGCCGCGCATCGGGGCCGCACATCCTGATACCCTGACACCGGGGGAAGGAGATGTTGAACGAGACAAAGTGGGCGTGGGATCGGGAGACGGGCGGGGAATTTCGTGGCACGCGAAACCAGCGGCGGCGGGAGCCCCCCGCCGCTACTGCGCCGGGGGGGAGCGTAGCGCCCCGGCACCTCCGGCGGCCCGGCGATAGCCGGGAAGTCGGGAAGTCGGGAAGGCGGGAAGCCGGGAAGCCGGTCGCGAGGGGGAGTCGGCGCGTGGCCGGTGCTCACCGAGTCCGAAAGAGAGCGGCGGCGGGTATACCGTCTAATAGGTCTGCGTAACTGGCGTAAAGCGTGTGGTCAGGCTTAAACTTGGCTTTGTTGCTCACTTTTTCCATTCACTACGTACGCGGGGGGGCAGAATGAATCAGGTCGGCCGCACGGTTGCGTGGGTGTTGCTTTCCGTTGCGCTTTCCGCTTGCGCGGATGGCGGGAAAGTCACGGGTCCAGAGACGGCGGTTCGCGGCCCCCGCTACGATGGTGGCGGGGGACTCGGGTCCGGCGGCGTAGTCGCGCCAGGTGGCGGGCTCGGGTCGGGAGGAGCGACGGTGGGCGGTGATGGAGTGAACACGACGACCACAACAACAACCTGCGTAGACGAGCGGGGAGGAGGGGGGTTAGGGTCTGGGGGCCGGACGGATTGCCCTACGGGGACGACGCCGTAGAAACAGCCATCCCGGCGGTTACGATGCGCCGTGCCTTCGTTCCGCGCTTGGGTGCGCGCTGGCTGTTCAGCCGTCGCAAGCACGCGGCCGACGTGTCGCTAATTCGCGCAAGGGCGGGAGGCGCTTGGGCCGGTGCAGGCGCCTCCCGGTGCTCGATTTGCGCGAGCAATGCCAATGAGCGCCGCAGCGGATCACCTTCCCGGCGCCGTTTCGCTATCTCCCGCGCCTGCGACGCGAGTCGCTGAGCCGGTTCCCACTCCCGCCATACCGCAGCCCCCTCGGCTGCCGCGACCAGCGCCGCAGCGGAATTAATTTCTGTCTCCTGCGAAAGCTGAAGGAGGTCGCTGGTAGCTTGGTCGTACTTTCTTCGGTCGCCAACACCCGCCGCAGCGCGTGCGATTGTGGCCAGTACGGCTATGCGTTCATAGGGTTTTGTAATCCATGCTAGCGCTGCTTCGGCGAGTGGAAGCGCAGGACCAAAAAATCCATGCCGGACGAGTAGATACGCGTAGTCGTGTACGAAATGGGGAATTCGTTCGTAGACGCGAGGGTAATACTCCAACACTAGCCGGGCGCACTTTTCACCTGATAGATAGCTACCGGCTTCGGCTTCGATTAGCAGCAAATCATGTTGCGCTTTACCAGCTAGAGTGCGACGCCCGCTGTACAATGCGGCCTGCGTGGCGCGCCAATAATGGGGCCGTGCTTTCGCATGTTGGCCGAGTTCGTACAGCATGATTCCAAATCGGATATGCGCGCGGACGTACCATTCCCAGTCTTTTGCTCTGCGCGCGAAGTTGACGCTTCGCGTGAGCCACACCCAAGCTCGATCGTAGGCGGCGGCACGGGTCGATAGATGACCCGCATCGGCAGCGGGCCGGGGCGCCTCGGGATCAGCCAATGCGGCGAGTTCGGCAAACTCCAATGCTACATCCAAACTCCCGGCGTCGTCCGCCCAGCTGCTAACCTCGCTGCATGCCGCCGAAACCGGCGAGCCTCGGATCAACTCGGGATAGCGAGCAGTTGCGCCCAGCGTACGAAGGGCCGAAGCGATTCCCGTGCACTTTTCCGCTGTTTCTTCCTCCCAACGCGTAAACTCGATGGATGGACGCGCGAACAGACTCGCCCGGTTCGATTCCGGGGTCGTCGCCCAAAGGCGGATAGTGCGGGCGCGGAGCCACAAAAGGGTAGAGAGATCATCCCCAAAGGGGCTATCGAGAATGGACCAATCGTTTCGCGGCCATAGGGGCGGCGCGGGTATCTGGTGATGTGGCCCTTGGCGGGCGGGCTGTCCAGCCTTGTTTCGTGGTTTCGCATCCTTCGGCATTGATACACGCCTTTAGGTCGCTGTGGATATGTAACGGGCGAACAAGGTAAAGGCCGGTCTTTTGGTGCGCTACCGCGTTTCGCGTGCCGGGGCTCTCCTCTCGACAAATCGTTGTGCGCGGTGGCGGTACAGGCTCCTTGAGAAGCCGATTCCGGCCACCGTTAGCGTATCTGCGTGACATGGGCGACAGATAGACGAAAGAAGTGTCGCGTTGAGGTGCGGTTTTCTGCCACCGTTCCCTTTCCGCCACGAAGCATCACTAATAGCCCGTTCGCACTGCGACAGCCCGCTACGGCGGGAGTATCGCCGCGCCTACTTTCCGCCAGAAGCCCGCATCGGAGAAGGCGCCGGTGGTCATGTAACGTGGAGCATGGCTACCGACGAACGGATTATCTCGGACTGCTCCCTAGCGAACGCTGCACGATACCTCGCGCGCTTGGCCGCCAATGGTGCCGGCTACACGCTGCGCGGGGTGAGTGGGTGGGCGCACCTGCGCGACGTGGAGCGCGGGACCCGACTGCACCTCGACGAGAAGCTACCAGCGCTCCGCGCTATGGGGCTGGTGGACCGGGTGAACGTGGCTCCGGGCGGGATTGGCAAACCTGTTTGGGTCTACCGGATCACCGACGCGGGCGCGCGGGCGTCGGCCGAGACGTGGGGAGACGCATACGAACGAGTGCGGGCGCCCGGCGCGGCTGAGAAGCCCGCGCCGGTCTACTTGGCGCCCGGCCCGCGCAACGCGCTGACGGTGCTCCGCCTCGCGTACGAATCAGGGGAACGGAAGCGCTTCGGGGAGTGGGGTTGGCACACGGGGCGAGAGTTGACGCTGTTGGTCGATGGCTTGAACGCGCGCGGCGCGCGCCACTTGGCGCGCCTCGACTCAACGGAGTTGACGTGGCTGGCCACCGTCGGACTGGCGGAAAAGCGGGACGTAAAGCTGGCGTGGGGGCGGGACCGGCCGGTGGTGTACTGGCGCGTATCGGAAGCGGGCCGAACGGTCACGCTGCTGTCTTGGCGCGCGCCCCGGTCGGATGATCTCGCCAACGAGTTTGACGAGGACGAGTGACGCCGCGCCGTCGGGTGTGGTGCCCGTGCGAACGGCGGGAGCGCGCGTTGACGTTCCTCGCTCAACTCGTCGTGCTTCCGGCGGGCTACCGGGTGCGGAGCGTCTACGGATGGGCGCACCCGTACGATTTCAACCTGTTGGCCGGGCCGTACACGTGGGCGGACCTGCTTTGTGAGTTGGAGCGGGAAGGACGTGTAGACGGCCACGCGGCCAGTCTCCCGCAAGCCTCTGAGCCCGCGCGGCTGTACCGGATCACGCAATCGGGGATGGACGGGATCGCGGCGGTGCTGCGCGAGCAACCGCCGCGTGTCGAGCCTCCGCGCACGCCGGATGAACCGGCGGGCGTGTACGCGTCCGAAGGGGCGCGATGGGCGCTGGACGTGTTGCGTGACGCGCCCGGCGAATGGCTTGGGGTGGAGCAGGTCAAGGAACCGTCCGAACAGTGGAACCGTAGCGGAGGGCGCCCCTACCGGCTCGTGTGGACGGCGCACCTGGACGAGCTGGTCTCGGCCGGGCTCGCGGAAGCGCGCCCGCTGGAGCCGTGCGGGAAGCATGAGCAAGGCCGGAAGCTCTACCGGGCCACCGCATGCGGGCTGGTCGTGCCGGTGCTGAAATGGTTCGGCCGCGATCCGGAATCGGAGGTCTATTCGCAGGTTGCCGGGCCGCTGCTGCGCGCGCCGCTGCGGTGCTGCTTCATGTACGGCGCCGGAAACTGACGATGGGGAGCGTGGGGATGGCTCGGCGCGCACCGGAGGCCACGCCGGAGGACTTGGAGCGGTTCCGGATCGCGCTGGAGAACGAGATAGCGCGCACAACGTTGCGCGCGACCGCGCGCAAGGTGCGCATGTCGCCCTCGGGGCTCACGAAGTTCCTAGAAGGCACCAAGCCGTACGGGCGCACGGTGGCGCGGGTGCGGGAGTGGTACTACAGCGAGGCGGGCGTGCACCGCACGCCGCCGGAGCTAATCGCGGCGCAACTGCGGCGGTACGTGGTGACGCTCCCCAATCCGGACCGGGGGCTCGTGAACCTGTTGGAAGCGGTGGACGCGTCGTACCGGCAGGCGGGCATGTTCCCGCCGGAGTGGGTGCGGACCGTTCGTGCGCTCGTCAGGTGAGCGCGAAACGGCGTCGGCCCTCGGACCCGCCACCGCTCGCGGCCGACGAACGCGAGGCGGCGAAGGCGGCTATCTGCTTCTACGGCGTGGACATACTTCCGAAGCTCCGCGCGATGGATCGCCGCAGGCGGCGAAAGCTGTTGAAGCGCGCCGGGCGGCTGTGCCTCCGCACGCCGCTCCAGTACAGCCGGGGTCCGCACACGTTTCCGGAATGGCCGTGGGGCGGGCTGTCGGGGTTGCAGGTAGTGACGGTGATGGTGTTCGGGCTGTGGGTCGAGCAGCACGAGCGCCCCGAGTTGTGCGAGCCTCTAATGGAGGCGTGGCCGATTGCGGAAGTTCTCTTCCTGGTGGATGGCCCTTCTGACCCAAGGAACGGTGACGAATGAAGCGCAAAGACGCTGACACGGACGGGGAGAGCGGCGCGGATGAGCGGTTGCACTCGGCCGAGTGGATGGACGCGCTTGCCCGCATTGAGACCCTGCGCCCGCGTGTCGCCAGCCGATCCGACGTTTCCAGCGAACCTGCGGGGGTGGTGACGCGTCGAGAGGATGACGCGGGGCCAGACGCGGCAGAGTTCGCGCGGGGCTCGCGATAGACGGCCGAATGTCCCCGGCGCCTGCTGGCGGCAGGCGTCAGCGGCTTGGCGTTGCGTGCGGCAATCGGCGCCGTCTCCCCCAATCGGCTTCGCGTGAAATCATCCGGCATGTGCTGGAAGACGTACGGTGAAGGTGCTCCCTTGCCCTAGAGTGCTCACGAGCTCCACGTCGCCGCCCAGGAGGTGTGCGAGCTGGCGCGCCACGGTGAGCCCCAGCCCGGTGCCGCCGCGGTGCATTGTCAGTGAATGTGTCACCTGCGAGAACGGCTCGAAGATTCGCTCGGCGTGTTCTGGTGCGATCCCGATCCCGGTGTCACGGACTCGAACGACGGCCGCGTCTCCATCCAGCTCCAGCTCGACGCTCACCTCGCCCGCGTCGGTGAACCTCACGGCGTTCGACAACAGGTTCAGGACGATCTGGCGGACCTTTCCGGGGTCCGTCGTCACGATGGCGTGCGGCTCGGGCGTGCCCACGCGCAGCGCGAGGCCCCGCGAGGTTGCGAGCGGCAGGAGGAACTCGGCGGTTTCGCGGACGACGCCGCACAGGTCCGCCGGCTCCAACGTGACGTCCTCGCGCCCCGCGTTCAGCCGAGAAAAAGCGAGAATGCCCTCGATCAGCCCGAGCAGGTGCCTGCCGGCGGCCGTGATCCGCGCGAGGTGGGCCCGCTGGCTCTCCGTGAGCTCACCCGTCACTTCGAGGTCGAGCAGGTCGGCGAAGCCGAGAATCGCGTTCAAGGGGGTGCGGAACTCGTGCGACATCGTCGCCAGGAAAGCCGACTTCGCGGCGTTCGCCTCCTCGGCCTGCCGCCGCATCTCCTCCGCCACCTCAGCGGCTCGCCGTGCTGTGTCGCGCGCCGCCTCGCTTGCCTGTCGTGCCACCTCAGCCTCGGTGAACAACCGCGCGTTGTCGATGGCCATGCCGCAGCGCCGCCCCAGATCCTCCGCGAGCATCAGGTCTGCGTCGTCATAGTCGCGACGGTGGTCGGAGACGAAGGTGATCGCACCGAGCACCCGACCGCGCGCACAGATGGGAACGATGAGCGAGGACCGCACCCCGAGCGTCCGCAGGATTTCCGCCTCCGCACCGGCTGGCTCCTCGCTGCCGTCCGCGTGGTGCACGATGGCGAACTCCGACTCGCGACTGCGAATCACACGGGGCGCGCCGAGCTTGGCGCTGCCCTGTGGGGGATTGGCGCGGTAGAACGTGCGCGCACTCTCCTGCTTCCGTGGGTCAGGGTGCACGATGGCCGCTCGGCGGATGGAATCATCGGGCTCCACGAAGTCCACCATGCACCAGGTGCCGAAGTGCGGGAGCGCGAGGGCGGCGGCCGACGCGAGGGTGGTCTCGAAGTCGAGGGATTCGGCCAGGATGCGGCTCGCCTCGGCGAGGAACGCGAAGCGAGTCCGGAGATCCCGCGGAGACTCGTCTCTCAACCCCATGGCGGGTGGCGCATCGCTCATGCTCAATTAAGGTTGCACGTGCCGCGGGACGCCGTGCGAGGGGGGATTGTTGGCGCCCACCCGAACGGAACGGTGATCGCTGCGCAAGTCGCGGACCGGCTGGACGAACGTTTTGTGTGGAGACCGAGCGCGCCCCGGTGCGGGGATTGTGTCGCGCCGCTCGCACACCTTCTGCGGTGGCGTTGTCGCTGGGTGCCCTTCCACCGCGTTCGGGTTGATAGAGAGTTGGCTACACGAATCATCACAGACGCGGAAGGCGTTACGTGGACGATTTGGGAAGTCCGCCCGACGCCGAACAGCCGGGGGGTGACGCGGGTGAGGGACGAACTGCGGCATGGATGGTTGTGCTTCAAAGCCAGAGGGATGGACCGCAAGCGAAGGCTGATGCCGATCCCCTCGGGGTGGGAGGGGGCGACGGATGCTCGTTTGCAGATCTACCTGCGAGCAGCGTCCCTATACCGATACTAGCGAGCGTCGAACACTGGCCGCAGGCAAAGCCCGCGAAAGCTGGTTTGACCGCACAGGGAAACCCTGCACGGCAGGCGAGCGGGGGGCTTGTCCCCCCCGAGCCTGCCGTTCCGATTTTTGGATTTTCGGACACCCCGCGCATTGACGGCCGAAAGCCCCCGGCGCCTATGCTTGCGCAAGGCGTCGGCGGACTCTCGGGGTTTGGGGCGCTGTCGCGAATGGAAAAAGGCTGCTATCCGTTCGTTCGCCTGTGTTCTCCCTCAGTTGTGCACCCTGCTCCGCTGCGGCGCGTGGCCGCGTGGCCGGCCTGCGGGAAGTCGGGGACGGATGGGGTGGAAGTGGGATAGGTTGTGGGATAGGTTTACCGCGAAAACGCGGCATTTCGGCGCGGGGAGTCCGGTAGGCCCTTCCGGAACATCAAGGATTTACAAGGGTTTTCGGCACCCGCGCCGTTTTCTTCTGTGACTCCGTGCAGGCGTTCGACAGTTCCGGCTACATGCGAGACCCAGGATTGGCGCCAATCCTGGGTTTTTCGCGCTCAAAACACTGGATTCACCGATTTTCTGTTGTACACGGATTTTCGATGTGCATTGACTCAGCAACAGGCATG
>DASUYB010000008.1 GCA_036377595.1 Longimicrobium sp.
CGGCCGAGGCCGGCGCGTCCGTGCCCCGGCTCCCGGTGCGCGCGCCGCTGCGTGGCCACGGCCGCCGCGACGGCGGGCTGCGGGTGACGCGGTGGAGCGTAGCGCTGTCGCTGGCGGCGCACGTGGTCCTCGCGGTGGTGCTGATCCTGGGGATCAACGAGGTCACGCGGCGCGAGGCGCGGACGCGGACCAAGGCCGACCAGGACGAGCAGGTCAGCTACCTGGACGTGACCCAGTGGCCGTCGGACGCCTCGTCCGCGGGGGCCGCCGCGGCGCCGGCGGGGACGCCGTCCGCGGCCGCGCAGGCGGTGACCAACGCGGCGATCGACTCGGCGCTGGCGCGGATCCCCGAGCTGCAGCGCTTCCCCGACCGCGTGCCCACGCGCATTCCGCCCGCGCCCGCGGGGAACGGCGCCGGGCCCGCGGGCGGGCAGCAGCCGGGCGTGGCCAACGGCGCGCCCGGCGGCAGCGGCAACGCCATCGGCAACGACGTGGCGGGCGGACCGCTGGGCGCCGGCTACGGCGACCGGCGGCTGATCGTGCGCCCCGAGGCGGTGCCCGAGCGGCAGAAGACCGAGCACGAGCGCTACATGGAGCACCTGGGCTCCGCGCTGGGCGTGTGGAACGACTCGGTGGCCGACGAGGCCGCCCGGCAGCGCCGCGCCCGCAACTGGACGATCCGCGACAGGAACGGCCGCGAGTGGGGGATCGGCGACGGCGGCGTGCCGATCGTGGCCGGGCACAGGCTTCCCACCCGCGTGGCCCCGCCGATCCACGTGGACCGCGACCAGGAAGAGGCCGCCCGCGAGCAGTCGCGCCAGCGCCGCGAGATCGAGCGGCAGGCCGAGGACACCGACCGCGACCGCAGCTTCCGCGACCGCACCCGCGCCATCCGCCAGCGCCAGGACGAGGAGCGCCGCAAGCGCCGCGAAGGCTCCGGCCAGCAGGACGGCTCGTCGTCCTCCTCCCCGTCCTCTTCATCTCCCTCCTCCACCCCGCCGGGCGGCACACCCTGAGCCCGCCGGAACGCGACTTGCACCCCCGGAACGGTCTTCGAGCGGGCCCTTGAGGAGCGCCGCGAAACGGACCGGGAAGGAGGCACATGCCGCGTAAGTCTCGTGATCACAACGACAACGATCTGGGCGAAGCGCTCGTCTTCGCACTCGGCGCGGCCGGCGGGCTGGCGCTGGGGCTGTTCCTGTCGAAGACGATGCCTGCCGCGCCCGAGCCGGTGCGGCAGGCCGGCGCGCGCATCCGCGACCGCGCGCGCGGCATCGCGCAGAGCTACGGCCCCGCCCGCCTGCGCCGCCCCGCGCGCGAGGAGCTGCGCCTGTCCGCGCTGGAAGACGCGGTGATCGACGCCTTCCTGGGCGACGAGGTGCTGGCGGAGCGCGGCGTGGACGTGGGGTGCATCAGCCGCGGGATCATCGAGCTTTCCGGCAGCGTGCGCACGATGGACGAGGCGGAGCGCGCGGTGCGGCTGGCCCGCGCGGTCGAGGGCGTGGAGACGGTGGTGAACCGCATGGACGTGGACGACGACGCCCGCCGCACCCGGCGCGGCGCCGAGCCCACCGCATGGGAGGGGCACATGGCGGGAGAGTGGACGGGACGGAACATCGGGATGGGGCAGCGGCGCCAGGGCGAGCAGACCGACCCCGGCGCCGACGACTCGCGGCACCTGCGCGAGGTGGCGCTGGAGCAGAGCGACCGCGCGCAGTACGAGGACGAGGACCTGGCGCACTCGCAGCCGCGGGTGGGCTCGCGCCCCGGCCCCGGCGACGGCAACCCCACGCACTACGCCGAGGACGAGCTGGACCACCAGGACCCGTACGGCAAGCACGCCATTCCCACTCCCGAGCAGCCGCAGGCCATGCACAGCCAGGCGCGCGTGGGCGAGGGGCTGTCGCCCGGGCTGGAGCTGGAGATCGAGCAGTCCGACGTCCCCGTCAAGCCGCACTCGGCGGACTGGCAGGGCGCCCGCCGCCGCGACGCGGACGAAGAGGGCTGATCGATCGTCTTTCGGCAGATGAACAGCGGCCCCTCGTCCGGCATCCGGGCGGGGGGCCGCCTCCGCTTGGTGATTCGATAAAGTGAAGGTCTCACGCAGAGGCCGCAGAGGACGCAGAGAACGATGACCGAGCCTCTGCGTCCTCTGCGACCTCTGCGTGAGATCATTTCAGTTGTTGTTGCATCGCGAGGGAAGGGGAGTAGATTCCGCGGCCCTGAACCCCTGATGACGAGGCGACGATGGCGGGCACGCTGAAGGACACCATCCGCGACGACCTGAACGCCGCGCGGCGCGAGCGCGACAAGCTGCGCACCACGCTGCTCACCACCTTCCTGTCCGAGATCCGCAACAAGGAGATCGATGTCGGCCACGAGCTGGGCGACGCGGAGGTGCAGGGCGTGGCCACCACCGCCATCAAGCGCCGCCGCGAGGCCGCCGAGCAGTTCCGCGCCGCCGGCCGCGTCGAGCTGACGGAGAAGGAGGAGCAGGAAGCCGCGCTCCTGCAGGCCTACCTCCCGCCGCAGCTCGGCGAGGACGAGGTGCGCGCCATGGTCCGCGACGCCATCGCCGCCGGCGCGAAGGACATCGGCGGCGTGATGAAGGCCGTCAGCCCGAAGACGAAGGGCCAGTTCGACGGCAAGGAGCTGAACCGCATCGCCCGCGAGGAGCTCGCCGCCGGCTGACCGGTAGCTCCACGAACCTCAGCGCCCGCGGACGCATCGATCGCGTCCGCGGGCGCTGTTTGCATTGTCGTCGATTTTGATTAAATTCCGCCCTCTTCTCATGTCCAATGCGCCGTAACGTTCTATCCTCGCCGGACCCACAGGATGGCATCGCGAGCGCTCCGCGGATGGCAGACCCGCAGCCGCAAGGTGCTGGACGAGCTCGAAGCCGCGCACGCGGTGGTGGGCGGCGCCCGGCGTGCGCGCGCCTTCGCCCGCCAGCAGATCAACCAGGCGTACGTGGTGCTGCTTGCCTCGCAGTTCCAGCGCTTCTGCCGGGACTTGTACAATGAATCAGCGGACCATCTCACGAATCAACCTGCGCACGGTCCTTTGAACCTGATCCTGCGGAATCTGCTAACAACCGGAAACAAGCTCGACCGGGGGAATGCCAACGTCGGGAACATCGGTTCCGATTTCGAGAAGCTCGGCGTAGAGTTCTGGGACACCGTTCGGAACCGTGCACGCACGAACCCGGATAGACAGCGAAAACTCGACGAGATGAACAACTGGCGCAATGCCGTTGCCCACCAGGATTTCACTCGGGTGGGCGATGGCAAGAAAGAGACGGTGACGATCACTCAGGTGCGCGCGTGGCGGAGCGCCTGTAATGCGCTGGCAGTGGAATTCGACGAGGTCATGCGTGTATATTTGCAATCGGTCTTCGGGGTGCGTCCCTGGTAGGAGGGTTAGATGGCAAAGCGGAAGCAGCGGCCGGGAGATCAGCTTCGCGTGGGAAGCCGCGTGCGGTACCAGATGCCGGGCGGTGTTTTCGAGGCCGAGGTCATCGAGGATCGCGGTGACATCGGAGTGAATGGCCGGCGACTGCTCGGCATCCGGCCGTTGAGCGGGTACTCGGAAGGGCCGTACGTCTGGCCCGCCGAAGAGCTCATCCCCGTAGAATAGACCCCGGAGTGAATGCAGCAGGCCGCCACCAGCGCATCGGTGGCGGCCTGCTGTCGTTTGCGACGGCGAATCCGCCGCTCAGCCGAAGGCGGCGAGGAGGTCGTCGACCTTGTCGAGCACGGGCTCGCGGTTCTGGGTGGCGGTCTCGTAGCGGCGGACGCGCAGGAGCGCGGCCTCGTCCAGGTCGGCGTCGTCGAGCCAGTCGACCAGGGTGTCGCGGTCCATCCCGTCGTAGCCCAGCACCGGCTCTTCGAGGAACTCCTCGTCGTCCTCGTCCTCTTCCAGCAGCAGGTCGCCGGGGCCGAAGCGGCCCGCGCCGGGGAGCGCGGGCTGCAGCCAGCCGCCGCCCTCGAAGTCGCGGAACGCCAGCGCGATCGTTGCCGCCGCGGCCGCGCCCACCATCACCTTGAACGTGTTCATCGCCGTTCCCCTCTCCCGTTCTGCGTGGCGTCGATGCCCCTCCGCGGGCGCAAATCCCCGGCCAGCGGCCGCGCCTCAGCTCGCGCCCGCCGCCTCTTCGGGGCGCACGCGGATGCGCTGGGCAAGCGCGTGCGAGATCACCTGCGGGTTCCCGTTCACCTCCAGCGACACCGGGCCGTCGAAGGGCCCGCGCTCCGTCACCTTCACCTCGGCGCCGGGGCGCAGGTCGAGCGAGCCGAGGTAGCGGAGCTGCTCCGGCTCCTCGATCTCCACCTCCAGCACGCGGCGGCGCTCGCCGGGCTCCAGCTCGCCGAGCGAGGGGTAGCGGCCGGTGTCCATCTCGCCCGCGGCGGTGGGGATGGCGTTGCCGTGCGGGTCGCGCTCGGGCTGGCCGAGGAGGCGGGCCAGGCGCTCGATCAGCTCGTCGCTGGCGGCGTGCTCCAGGCGCTCGGCCTCGTCGTGCACGCGGTCCCACTCGTAGCCCAGCTTCTCGGCCAGGAACAGCTCCAGCACGCGGTGCCGCCGGATGATGCGCAGCGCCTCGAGCTCGCCGGGCGCGGTCAGGCGCACGCCGTAGTAGGGCTCGTGGCGAAGCAGCCCCTGCTCGTCGAGGCGCTTGATCATGGCCGTCACGGCCGCCGCCGTCAGCCCCAGCCGCTCCGCGATCCGCGAGGTGGACACGGGCGACTCCTGCTGCTGCAGCATCCAGACGGCCTTCAGGTAGTCCTCGACGACCGGCGAGTACATCTCGGGATGGCCAGGGTTGATCGGCGTGGTGAGCGTGTGGCCCGAACATCTTGCGGCGGGTGGGGCGTGTCAAGGACAGAACTGCGAGATCCGGCGTGTTCCGCGCCAGGACGCGGAGCGCGGGCTGAGGCATTTCCTCGAGCCTCTCCTGATTCATCTCCGCGACCGCTCGCACTTTTGCCCACTCCGGAGCGCCCACGCGAGTCCCTTGCGCGGGTCGCGGGGCGGCGGCATGTTGGCAAATATCGGCCGATCCGGCCGGTTCCTTCCGGCCCGGCCCGCCGCCGCGGCGCGCGCGCCCCGCCCCTGGCATCCGCCCCGACGCCCCACCGCCGTGACGGTGACCGACTACCCCGACGTCGTCCGCGACCCCGCGCGCCTGGCCGCGCTGGCCGAAACCGGCCTGTCCGACTCGCCCCCCGAGGAGGTGTTCGACCGCCTCACGCGCCTGGCCGCGCGGCTCCTGGGCGCGCCGGCGGCCTTCTTCGCGCTGGCCGACGACCGCCGGCAGTACTTCAAGAGCTCGGTCGGGCTCCCCCCGCCCGCCCACGTCACCGGCGAGGTGCCGCTCCCCGGCTCGGTGTGCGAGTACGTGGTGCGCAGCGGCCTTCCGCTGGTGGTGGGCGACACCGCCGCCGACCCCCTGCTGCGCGACAACCCGTCGATCGTGCGCTTCGGGATCCGCGCGTACGCGGGCTACCCCGTGGCCACCGGCGACGGCCACGTGCTGGGCAGCTTCTGCGTGGCCGACGACCGGCCGCGCGACTGGGGCGCCGACGAACTGCAGTCGCTGGCCGACCTGGCGGCCATCGCCGGCGCCGAGGCCGAGCGGCGGCGCGCCGAAGCCGAGCGCGCGCGCTTCGACCGGGGGCTGAGCGAGGCCGAGGGGTGGTACCGCGCGCTGGTGGAGCAGTCGATCATGGCCATCTACTGCTACCAGGACGGGCGCTTCCTGTACGTGAACCCCAAGACCGCCGAGCTCTTCGGGCGCGACCCCGAGTACATGCTGCAGCCGGGGATCCTGGCCGAGATCATCCACCCCGACGACCAGCCGCGCGTGGCCGAGAACATCCGGCGGCGGCTGGCGGGCGAGATCCTGTCGGTGCGCTACACCCTGCGCGGCGTGCGCCCCGACGGCGAGATCGTCTGGCTCGACATCCACGGCACCCGCACCGAGGTGGGCGGCCGGCCGGCGCTGATCGGCGTGGGCTACGACATCACCGACCGCGTGCGCGCCGAGCGCGAGCGCGAGACGGCCATGCGCGCCCGCGACCGCTTCTACGCCATGGCCAGCCACGAGCTGCGCACCCCCGTCAGCACGGTGATGCTGTACAACGACCTGCTGATGGGCGGGATGTACGACGCGCTGACCGCGCCGCAGCGCGAGGCGGTGGAGCGCGCGCAGTCGTCCGCGCGGCACCTGCTCGACCTGATCAACGACCTGCTCGACCTCTCGAAGCTCGAGGCGGGGCGGCTCGACACGCGGCGCGAGGAGGTGGAGGTGGCCGAGCTGGTGGAAAGCGTGGCCGCCGAGCTCACCCCGCTGGCCGCCGAGTACGGGAGCCGGCTCGACCTGGAGCTGCGCGCCCGCCCCGCGCCGGTGATCGGCGACGGGCTGCGCATCCGCCAGATCCTGATGAACCTGCTCTCCAACGCCATCAAGTTCGGCCAGGGGCGCCCCATCGAGGTGCGCTGCGGGGCCGACGGCGGCGGCGTGGCGGTGGAGGTGACCGACCACGGGACGGGGATCGCGCCCGACGACCTCCCGCGCATCTGGGAAGACTTCGTGCAGCTCGGCAACGGCGACGGCTCGTCCCCGGGCACGGGGCTGGGGCTGCCGATCGCGCGGCGGCTGGCGGAGCTGCTGGGCGGGTCCATCGAGGTCACGAGCGCCCCCGGCGCAGGGAGCACCTTCCGCTTCTGCCTCCCCAGCGCGCCGACCGGGGACGAGTAGAGCATCCTCAACCGCAACAGAAGGATTTGGGCGTGTTGGGCGCTGAGACGCCCAAACGGGCTGCGCGCGCCGTAGGCCACGATACAACTGTGGCCAACGGCGCCGGGCCCCGCCGCGCCCGGCATCCGCGCCGATCCGCCGCTGCGGCCCACGCGCGGCGGGTCCCGGCCCTCCGGGCGCGCATCCCTCACGCAAGGTATTGTCCCGCGCTGAGTTCCCCCCGCCCCTGCGCAGCGGGGGAGGGGCCGGGGGAGGGGGCCACCCGCGGCGGCCACCATGCTTCCCAACCCGCGCCGAACTCTCCCCACATGCTGAGGTCTCCCCTTCTCCTGCTGTCGGGAGAAGGGGCCGGGGGATGAGGGTCTCTTCCGGCGCTCGCCGACCTTTCCGCCACCTCTCATTCGGTTTATATTCGGTATCGCACTGGGCACTGGGCACTGGGCACTGGGCACTGGGCACTGGGCACTGGGCACTGGCGCCGATGATCAGCATCGCCCTAGCCCTGCTTTGTGGATCGCCCCGCCGGGGTTAGCTTTGTGGCCCCGACGAACCGACCCGCAGGCAGTGCCCGGAAGATGAATCCCCACGCCCTGAACGTCCTGGAGTACCGCGACGCGCTGGACCTGGTCGCGCGCAACGCCTCGTCCGAGCTGGGCGCGGACGCGGTGCGCGCGCTGGAGCCGTCGGCCGACCTGGGGTGGATCGCGCCCGAGTTGGAGCGCGTGGACCAGATGCGCGCGTTCCTGGGCGGCGACAGCGGCTGGTCCATCCCCCCCATCCCCGACGCGCGCGAGGCGGTGCGGCGGCTGCGCATCGAGGGCGCGGTGCTCGAGGCCGGGCAGCTGCGCGACCTGCGCGTGCTGCTGGCGTCCAGCCGCACCACCCGCCGCGCGCTGCTGGCCGGCGGCGGCGCCGAGCGCTTCCCGCTGCTGGCGCTGATGGCCGGCGGGCTGCTCGACGTGGAGAAGGAGGAGGCGCAGATCGCCCGCGCCATCGACGAGGCGGGCGCCGTGCGCGACGACGCCTCGCCCGCGCTGGCACGGCTCCGGCGCGACATCCGCACTGTGCGCGGGCGGCTGGTGGAGCGGCTGGCGGCGTACATGGCCGGGCTCCCCGAGCACTACCGCGTGGCCGACGCCTCGGTGACGGTGCGCGACGGGCGCTACGTCATCCCCGTGCGCCGCGAGGGGCGCGGCGAGGTGGGCGGGATCGTGCACGACGAGAGCGCCACCGGGGCCACGCTCTTCGTCGAGCCGCCGCTGGCCATCGAGGCCATGAACCGGCTGCGCGAGCTGGAGGCCGAGGAGGCGCGCGAGGTGCTGCGCATCCTGCGCGAGCTGACCGACCGCCTGCGCCCGCTGCAGCCCGAGCTGGCCGCCTCGCTCGCCGCGCTGGTGGAGCTCGACTCGCTCTTCGCGCGCGCCCGCTACGCGCTGCGCGTGGACGGCCGCCGCCCGGCCATGCTGGCGGCGGGGACCGAGCACTACACGGTGGTGAACGGCCGCCACCCGATCCTGCTGGCGCGGACGCGCGACGTGGTGCCGTTCGACCTGATGATGGACGGGCGCGAGCGCACGCTGCTGATCTCGGGCCCCAACACCGGCGGCAAGACGGTGCTGCTGAAGGCCATCGGGCTGATCTCGCTGCTGGCGCAGAGCGGCGTGGTCCCGCCGGTGGGCGACGGCACGAAGCTCCCCGTCTTCCGCGAGGTGTTCGCCGACATCGGTGACGAGCAGAGCATCGAGGCGTCGCTCAGCACCTTCAGCGCGCACCTCAAGAACCTGCGCGAGGCGCTGGAGGGGGCGGGGTTCGAGAGCCTGGTGCTGACCGACGAGGCCGGGAGCGGCACCGATCCCGTGGAGGGCGGCGCGCTGGCGGCCGCGGTGCTCACCGAGCTCACGCGCCGCTCCTGCTTCACCGTGGCTACGACGCACCTGGGCCAGTTGAAGCTGCTGGCGACGCAGGAGCCGGGGATCGTGAACGCGTCGCTGCAGTTCGACGCCGAGCGGCTGGTGCCCACCTACCGGCTGGTGAAGGGCGTCCCCGGGCGCTCGTACGGGCTGGCCATCGCCCGCCGGCTGGGGCTGCCGCAGGGGGTGCTGGAGACGGCCGAGGCCACGCTCCCGCAGGGCGAGCGCGACGTCGCGCGGCTGCTGCTGGAGCTGGAGGCCAAGGAGCAGCGGCTGGACACGGCGACGGCGCAGCTCGAGCGCGAGCGGGCGCGCACCGAGGCGCTGCAGGCCAGGCTCGAGGAGCGCGAGGTCGAGCTGAAGCAGCGCGAGAAGGACGCGGAGCGGCGCGCCCGGCAGCAGGCGCGCGACCTGTTGCTGAAGGCGCGCGAGGAGGTGGAGGCCGCCATCGCCGAGGTGCGCGGCGCCGCCGACCAGGCCGCGCTCGACGAGGCCGCCCGCGCCGCCCGCCGCCGCGTGGAGGAGGCGGCCAAGCGGCAGAAGGAGAAGGCCCCCGCCGAGCGCCGCCAGCGCGCGGGCACACCGTCGGCGGGACGGGCACGTGCGCCGGCGGCGGAGCTGGAGCCGGGCCTCCGGGTGCGCATCGAGTCGCTGGGGCGCACGGGCACGGTGGTGGAGCTGCGCGACGGGAAGGCGATGGTGGAGGCCGGGGCCATGCGCCTGCTCCTGCCGCGCGAGGACCTGACGCCGCTGCCGCCGGGCGACCAGGAGCCCGAGAAGCGGCGCTCGAGCGCGGGGTATTTCGTGCACAGCGTGGAGGCGCGGCCCGAGGTGGACCTGCGCGGGATGCGGGTGGACGAGGTGGAGACCACGCTGGGGCGCGCCATCGACGACGCGATCCTGGCGGGGCTCCCCAGCTTCCGCATCATCCACGGCAAGGGCACGGGCGCGCTGCGGGCCCACGTGCGCGACCTGCTGAAGGCCGACCACCGCATCTCGTCCTCGCGCCCGGGCGAGCTGTTCGAGGGTGGGACGGGGGTGACGGTGGTGGAGTTCGCGTAGGCGAGTGCTGAGTGCTGAATTTGACGCGGGCCGCGGCGCTGCGCCCTCTCCGGCTCGCTTAGGCTCGCCACCTCTCCCGTACCGGGAGAGGTAGGGGTGAGGACACTCGCGCGGGTGACGCGGGTCGGCGCGGCCGCGGACTGGCCCCCTCCCCCGGCCCCTCCCCCGCTGCGCAGGGGAGGGGAGAACTCAGCGCGGCGACGGTGGCGGCGTGGAGAGCGGGGCTGGCCGCCACGATTGCGTCGCACCTGAGGCGAGGAGCGCGGAAATGGTTGCGCCGCGCGCTCGAAGTTTACCCCCTCCCGTTATCGGGAGGGGGTACGCGGCCCCAGTCGCGGGGGGAGGGTCAGTTCCGGACAGTGTCGCTGATTCGGGCGCACCGTCCGCGCGTTAGATTGTGACGGACGGCAGCAGGGAGCGGGCGGCAGAAGCCTCGGCCGGGCGCCGTGGAAGGCTGTCCCCTGTTCCCTGTACCCTGTCCCCCGAAGTACCCGCATGCCGATCCCCGACCACCTCGTCGAGCAGATCCGCGACGCCGCGGACATCGTGGAGATCCTCTCGGAGCACACGCGCCTCAAGCGCTCCGGGAAGACCTTCCGCGGGCCGTGCCCGCTGCACGGCGGCGAGGGGCCCAACTTCTCGGTGGACCCCGCCAAGGGGTTCTACAAGTGCTTCGTGTGCGGCGAGGGTGGCACCATCTACACCTTCCTCATGAAGCACCTGGGGATGACCTATCCCGACGCCATCCGCTGGACCGCGGCGCGCGTGGGGATCGAGGTGCCCGACGAGCGCGAGGAGCGCCAGGAGGAAGACCCCGACCGCGCCTTCTACGAGGTCAACGCCTTCGCCCGCGACTGGTTCCGCAAGCAGCTGTGGGAGAGCGACGGGGCCAGGGCCGCGCGCGAGTACTTGGAGAAGCGCGGCGTATCCCGCGAGTCGGCCGAGCGCTTCGGGCTGGGGTGGGCGCCCGAGGAGTGGGGCGCCTTCCGCGAGACCGCGCGCAAGACCGGCATCTCCGACGCCATGCTGCTGGAGCTGGGGCTCGTCAAGGAATCACAGAAGGGCGGGCGCGAGCCGTACGACGTCTTCCGCGGGCGCGTCATCTTCCCCATCGAGGACCTGGCGGGGCGCGTGGTGGCCTTCGGCGGGCGGATCCTGGGGAACGCCGAGCCGCACATCCCCAAGTATCTCAACAGTCCCGAGACACCCGTCTACACCAAGGGGCGCACGCTCTACGGGCTGAACTGGGCCAAGAACGCCATCCGCAAGGAGGAGACGGTCCTGGTCGTCGAGGGGTACATGGACTTCGTGTCGCTGGCGTCGCACGGGGTGGCCAACGCCGTGGCGCCGCTGGGGACGGCCATGACCGAGGAGCAGGCGGCGCTGATCGCCCGCTACTGCGGCCGCGCCATCCTGCTGTACGACAGCGACAAGGCCGGCCTCAAGGCCACCTTCCGCACCGGCGACGAGCTGCTGCGCGCGGGCGTCGAGGTGCTGGTGGCCACGCTGCCGCAGGGCGAGGACCCCGACTCGCTGGTGCGCGCCCAGGGCGCGGCGGCCCTCAAGCGCTTCCTGGGCGACGCGGTGGACGTGCTCGAGCGCAAGATCCAGATCCTGGAGCGGCGCGACTACTTCGGCTCCATCCGTGGCACGCGCCAGGCCATCGACGCGCTCCTTCCCACCGTGCGCGCCACCGCCGACGAGGTGATGCGCGGCGTGTACATCCAGCGCATCTCGGCCAAGACCGGCGTCCCCCGCGAAACGCTGGAGAAGGAAGCGGCCGAGACGCCGGCGGCCGAGCGTCGGAGCGGGACGCCGCCCGTGCACGGGCGGCAGAACGGCCGCCCCGAGCCCGGGCGGCGCCCCGACGACCTGGGGGCCATGGCGCGCGCGGTCATCGAGCGGCACCTCCCCGAGCGCATCCTCCTGCTGCTGATGTTCCGCGACGAGGCGTGGGTGGAGCGCGCGGCCGCCGAGCTCTCGCCCGACGACTTCCGGCACCCGGCGTACGGGACGGTGTTCGCGGGGCTGGTCGAGGCCGAGAGCCGCGGGCGCGACCCCGAGGGCGAGTGGCTGCAGGTGTTCCCCCCCGACGTGCTGCCGCTGGTGGAGGAGCTGCGCGGCGACCCCGAGGCGGCCACGCTGGTGCCGGCCGACCAGTTCTTCATGGGCAGCCTGCAGCTGATCCGCGCGCGCAGCATCCAGGCGCGGCTGGCCGAGATCGGGCGCGAGCTGATGGAGGGCGCCAGCGAGGAGGCGCAGATCGCGCTCTTCCGCGAGAAGAAGCAGCTCACCGAGGAGCTGCGCGGCACGAGCGGCTATTTACGCAAGGCGGGTTTGAAGTCGTCGATGATCGTGGCGCGGTAAACCTCGATGTGCGTGAGTGCGTAAGTGCGCGAGTGCGTGGGTCCCGGCGCGGGACCGACGCACTTCTGCACTCACGCACTCACGCACTCACGCACTCACGCACTCACGCACTCACGCACTCACGCATTACGTTTCTCGGGCGTGTTGGGCGCTTAGACGCCCAAACGGGCTGCGCGCGCCGTAGGCCACGATACTACTGTGGCCAACGGCGCCGGGCCCCCGCCGCGCCCGGCATCCGCGCGATCCCGCGGCATCCGCGCACGCGCGGCGGTGTCCCGGCCCTCCGGGCGCGCATCCCTCACGCAAGCCTCGTCGCCGCAATGAGTTCTCCCCTCCCCTGCGGAGCGGGGGAGGGGCCGGGGGAGGGGGCCACCCGCGGCGGGTACGATGCCTTTCCACTCGCACCAATCTTCTCCTCGCGCTGAGTTGGGAATACATGGGGCGGCGGCATTTCACCCGCCCGCCGCCGCCCGCTCCCCGCCCACCGCCTTCTGCGCCCGCCCTAGCGCGGCGACGAGGATGCGGACGTCCTCCGGCGCCGTCTCGAAGCTGGTGATGCAGGCGCGGAGCGCGGGTCCGATCCCCGCCAGCCGCGTGGTCGACAGCCACGCATCTCCCGAGGCGACGACGTGCGCGCAGACGGCATCCAGGTGCGATACCTGATCGCCATCGCCACGCAACGGGTCGCTGAAGCAGACGATGGGAAGCGCCGTGCGGTTCTCGATCCTCCATCCCGCCGCCTCCAATTCGCGGCGTAACAAATCCCCCATCTCCACCTGGTGGCGGAGCGCGGCGGCGTAACCATCCCACCCCGCCACGGCCAGCGAGAGGAACACCTTCAGCCCGATGAAGCGCCGCGACCATTGCAGCGAGCGCGCGTACCAGTCGGGCCGCTCCAGCGACTCCTCGCCGCGCGGCACGTACGCGGTCTCGATGTGGAACGCCGCCTCCAGCGCGCGCGTGTCGCGGGTCAGGAACAGGCCGGCGCCCATCGGCACCGACAGCCACTTGTGCGCGTCGAAAGTCAGCGAGTCCGCGCGCTCCGTCCCCGCCAGCAGGTGCGCCAGCTCGGGGATTAGCGCCGCCGCGCCGCCCCACGCCGCGTCCACGTGCAGCCACACCCCCTCGCGCTCCGCCACCTCCGCGATGGCGGGAATGGGATCGACCGCCGCCGCGTTCGTCGTCCCCGCCGTGGCGACGACCAGGAACGGCACCAGGCCGGCGGCGCGGTCCTCGGCGATCATCCGCGCGAGCACGTCGGGCCGCATCCGCAGCGCGTCGTCGACCGGCACGGTGCGGACGGCGCGGTTGCCGAGGCCGCAGGCGCGCGCCGCCTTCACGAACGAGTGGTGCGCCTCCGCGCTGGCGTAGAGCGCCGGGTCGCCATCGAGCGCGCGGACGCCGTCGTCGCCCCACGTCGGGAACGCGGTCGCCAGGGCGCAGAGGACGGCGGTGTGGTTGGCCTCGTTGCCGCCCGTGGTGAACGAGCCGTCGACCGCGCGCGGATCGAATCCCAGCTTCGCGCCCAGCTCGCGGATCAGCCGCCGCTCGATGGCCACGCCCAGCGGCGAGTGGTGCCAAGCGCCCACCTGCGTGTTGAACGCCGCCGCCAGCGCGTCGGCGGCGATCCCCATCGTCGTCGACGGCGGGTTGAACAGGCCGAAGTAGCGCGGATGCGAGGTCTGCATCTGCCAGCGCGCCAGCCCGCCGGCCACCCATCCCACTGCCTCCTCCGGCGCCAGCGGCGCGGCGAAGTCGACCGCCGCGAGCCGCCGCAGCATCTCGTCCTCGTCCGCGCCGGGACGCACGGGCAGGCGATCGACGCCCGCCAGGTAGCGCTCCGTCTCCTCCGCCACGCACGACCAGAGCGCGCGGCGGGCGTGCTCATCCAGCCGCAGCGCGGCCCCGGGCTTCTCCATCCCCCTCCTCTCCCTCGTCGCCGAAGAGCCGGGCGGCCTCGTAGCCCAGCATCGCCATCTTTCGGTCGCTTCCCCAGCGGTAGCCGCCGAACGCGCCCAGCTTGCGGATCACGCGGTGGCAGGGGATCACGTAGGCCACCTGGTTGCGCGCCACCGCGCCGGCCACCGCGCGCACCGCGCCCGGCTTTCCCGCGGCGGCCGCCAGCTGCTCGTAGCTGACCAGCGCGCCGGCGGGGACGCGCAGCAGCGCCTCCCACACCCGCACCTGGTGGTTGGTCCCCTGCACGAACAGGGGGATCGGCTTGTCGTCCTTCGCCCGCGGGGCGAAGATGCGCGCGGCCAGCTCCGCCGTCCGGCGCGCGTCCTCGTCCAGGTCGCCCAGCGGCCAGCGCGCGCGCAGCTCGTCGATGGCCGCCCCCTCGCCGCCCTCGTCGACGAACGCGAGCGAGCAGAGGCCGCGCTCGGTGGCGCCCAGCAGCGCGGTACCGAACGGCGTGTCGTGGAAGCCGTAGGCGATGCGCACCCCGGCGCCCTTCTGCTTGTACTCGCCCGGCGTGACGGCCTCGAGGGTCACGAACAGGTCGTGCAGGCGGCCGGGGCTGCTGAGGCCGGCGTCGTAGGTGGCGTCGAGCACGCTGCGGCACTCGTCCAGGCGGCGCTTGGCGTGCTCGATGGTCAGGAACTGCAGGAAGCGCTTGGGGCTGATCCCCACCCAGCGGCGGAACAGGCGCTGGAAGTGGAACTCGCTCAGGTACACGCTCTTGGCCACCTCGTCGAGCGCCGGCTGCCGCCGGTAGTTCTGCTCGAGGAAGTGGATCGCCTGGGCGATGCGGTCGTAGTCGGAGACGGGCATCGGGGTCGTCCGGGATGCAGGTGATCTCCAATCTCGGATGCGGAAGGGTTTCGCGCATCCACGGACGAAGGATGGGGGTGG
The DNA here is from genome assembly GCA_036377595.1 of Longimicrobium sp. Lineage (NCBI taxonomy): Bacteria > Pseudomonadati > Gemmatimonadota > Longimicrobiia > Longimicrobiales > Longimicrobiaceae > Longimicrobium > Longimicrobium sp. The sequence continues at coordinate 14,950 of DASUYB010000008.1, forward strand.
ACAGATCCCATCTCCACCCGGATCTTGCCCACCTCGTGGGCCCTCTCCCTGGCGCTTCGCGCCTGTCCCTCCCCCAAAACCGACTGGGGGAGGGACGGGGGCTCGCTGCGCTCGCGGCTGCTTCGCGCGCGGAGCGTCAGGACGTGCGTGGACCGGACATGGTATCGGAGCGGAGTGTGATGAGGCTGGACGACCTGGAGACGCCCGCGGCGGTGGTGGACGTGGACGGCATGCACGCCAACCTGCGGCGCGCGGGCGAGTACTGCCGCGCGCACGGGCTGGGGTGGCGGCCGCACGCCAAGACGCACAAGATCGCGGCGCTGGCGGCCGAGCAGGTGCGCGCGGGCGCCGTCGGCGTCACCGTGGCCACGCCGCGCGAGGCGGAGGTGATGGCGACGGCGGTGGACGACCTTCTCCTCGCGTACCCCGTCGTCGGCCGCGGAAAGCTCGATCGACTGATGGCGCTCCCCGCGCGGGTGCGGCTGACCGTCGGGCTCGATTCGGCCGATGCGCTGCGGGGGCTGGCGGAGGCGGCGCGCGCGGCCGGCCGCCGAGTGGGCGTCTTGGTGGAGCTTGACGCGGGGATGCATCGCGTCGGCGTGCAATCTCCCGAAGACGCGGTCGCCCTCGCGCGCGAGGTGGCGGGGATGGAGGGGATCGAGTACCGCGGTGTGATGTTCTACCCCGGACACGTCCGCAGCCACGTCGACGCGCAGGATGCGGCGCTGCGCGAGCTCTCCGCGACCGTGCGCCGCTTGATCGACGCGCTCGGCGACGCGGGGGTGCCGCCGGAGGTGGTGAGCGGCGGGTCGACGCCCACCTTCTGGCGCTCGCACGAGATCGGCGGGCTGACCGAGGTGCGGCCGGGGACGAACATCTTCAACGACCGCACGACCGCCGAGATCGGCGCCTGCGGCTGGGACGAGGTCGCGTACTCGGTGCTGGCGACGGTGGTGAGCACGGCCGTCCCCGGGCAGGCGGTGGTTGACGCGGGCTCCAAGGCCCTGTCGCGCGAGGAACTGCGCGCGGAGGGAGGGGGCTACGGCGCGCTGCTCGATCGTCCGGAGGTGGTGGTGAAGGCCGTCAGCGAGGAACACGGCCTGCTCGACCTCTCCGCGACGGAGTGGCGGCCGCGCATCGGCGAGCGGGTGCGCGTCGTCCCCAACCACGTGTGCGTCTCCGTCAATCTCCAGGAAAAGCTCTGGGGGATCCGGGGCGATGAGATCGTCGCGGAGTGGGAGGTTGCCGGGCGGGGGCGGGCACCGCTTTGAATCTCACGCAGAGGCCGCAGAGGTCGCAGAGAACTC
>DASUYB010000009.1 GCA_036377595.1 Longimicrobium sp.
GGTCGATCCCCCGCGGCACCCCGATCACCGGCTGCACCTGCGGGTTCCGGGCGACCGCCAGCGCGGCGGCGCTGGAGAACAACTCCAGGTGGCGCCGCACCTCCTGCGCGCGGCTGCCGGGGAAGAGCGCCAGAACGGGCCGGTGCGGGTCCAGCCCGTTGCGGCGGGCCCACACGTCGCGCAGCAGCGCGGGGTGCGGCCGGTCCAGCAGCGGGTGGCCCACGAAGGTGGCGTTCACACCGGCGCTCTTGAGGAACGCCTCCTCGAACGGGAGCACCACGGCCACGCGGTCGGCGTCGCGCGCCAGGTCGCGCACCCGGCTCTTGTGCCACGCCCACACCTGCGGCGCGATGTAGTACAGCACGGGCGTCCCGCGGCCGCGCGCGTGCTTCGCCAGCCGCAGGTTGAAGCCGGGATAATCGATGGGGATGACGAGATCCACCCGCTCGGCCTCGAGCGCGGCGTGCACCCGCCTGGTCAGGTCGCGGAAGAAGGGGAGATGGCGGATCACCTCCACGAAGCCCATCACCGCCAGCTGCTCCAGCCGGGCGAGCAGCTCGACGCCCTCGCGCTCCATCCGCGCGCCACCCAGGCCGATCAGCCGGGCGGACGGGAAGCGCTGGCGGAGCGCGCGGGCCAGCGCGGCGCCGTGCAGGTCGCCGCTCTCCTCGCCCGCGGAGATGAAGATCACGGGCGAATGCGAAGAGGGCGCGCTCACCGGCCCGCCTGCGACGTGCGCAGGAGCCAGTAGATCGCGCCCAGGATCACCAGCAGCAGCAGCACCAGGCGGATCGGCGAGGGCGGCTTCGGGGTCGTGCCCCACCGCCCCGGCCTACGCCGCTCCGGCCACGGCGAGAGCATGGTCCTCGATCTTCTCCATGATGCGCAGCGCCACGGCCAGCGCGTCGCGGCCGTCGCGCCCGCTCACCACCAGCGGCCCCTCGCCGCGCACCGCGGCGATCCACGCCTGCAGCTCGCTGGTCAGCGCGTCGGTGCCGTCGCCCTTCAGCTCCACGCGCTCCACCACGTTCATCAGCGACAGCAGCGAGACGTCGCCCTCGGGAAGGGTCGCCCCCTTCTTCAGCCGCAGGAACTCGCCCGTCCCCTTGGCCAGGTCCAGGGAGATGTACCCCGAGCGCTGGAAGAAGCGGATCTTCCGCATCCGCTCCATCGACACGCGGCTGGCGGTGATGTTGGCCACCGCGCCGCCCTCGAACACCAGCCGCGCGTTGGCGATGTCGGCGTTCCCCGTCAGCACGCCGACCCCGACGGCATCCACCGTCTCCACCGGCCGGCGGACGAGGCCCAGGAGAAGGTCGATGTCGTGGATCATCAGGTCGAGTACGACCGCGACGTCCGTCCCCCGCGGCCCGAACGGCGCCAGGCGGTGCGATTCGACGAAGCGCGGGTCCTCGAGATGGTCCTCCACCGCCCGCAGCGCGCCGTTGAAGCGCTCCACGTGCCCCGTCGCCACCACGAGCTTCTGCTCCTCCGCGCGCTCGACGATCGTGTTCGCCTCCTCGACGGACGTGGCGATGGGCTTCTCGATCAGCAGGTGCACGCCGGCGTCGAGCGCGGCCAGCGCCACCTCGGCGTGCGCCGTCGTGGGCACGGCGATCACCGCCGCGTCGACGGCGTCCAGCAGCGCCTCGCGGCTGTCGAACGCCTTCACCCCCAGCTCGGCGGAGACGGCGGCCGCGCGCGCGGGATCGGCATCGTAGATCCCCATCATCTCCGCCCCCGCGATCCCGCGGAGGATGCGCGCGTGGTGGAACCCGAGCGAACCGGCCCCGATCACCCCCACCCGCGTCGCGCTCACGCCGCACCTCCGGCGAAGGCGGGCGACCGGGAGGACGATGTCATCCTGAGGGAGGCGCCGCGCCGAACCGTCGTACGAGCCGAATCCCGGCGCCGACCGAAGGATCCAGCCTGCCCCGCGGAAATGCTTGCGACGAACATCGAGCCAGGCCGAGTAGATCCTTCGGGCGCGGCAGGATTCGTCGAGGACGAGAGATCGGCCGCCCGCGCCCTCAGGATGACACTCGCGGAGTGTCGCGCCCAGCAGGGAGCCGGGAGCCGTCCCCCCCTGTCTCCTGTCCCCTGTCCCCTGTTCCCTGCGGTCACACCTGCACCCCGCGCTCGGTGTTCTCGAAGAAGGAGAGGAAGACCTCTACCTCGGGGAGGGCGCGCAGCTCCTCGCGGGCGCGCGCCAGCGCCTGCGCCACGTTGTGGTTCGACGCGAAGAACAGGCGGTACGCGCGCTTCAGCTCGCGCCGCACCTCCTCGGGGAAGCCGCGCCGCTGCAGGCCCACGGAGTTCAGCCCGTAGAGCTCCATCGGGCTCCCCGCCGCCTTCACGTACGGGGGGACGTCCTTCGCCACGCGCGTGGCCCCGCCCACGAAGGCGTGCGCGCCGATGCGCACGAACTGGTGGATCGGGGTCAGCCCGCCCACGATGGCCCAGTCACCGATGGTCACGTGCCCCGCCATGTTCACGGCGTTCGACAGGATCACGTGGTTCCCCAAGCGGCAGTCGTGCGCCACGTGGGTGTAGGCCATCAGCATGCAGTCGCTGCCCACGGAGGTGATCCCGCTGGCCGCCGTCCCCCGGTTCAGCGTGGCGTACTCGCGGATCACCGTGCGGTCGCCGACCACGAGGATCGTGGGCTCGCCCATGTACTTCAGGTCCTGGGGATCGGTCCCCAGCACCGCGCCCTGGCTGATGGTGCACTCCTCGCCCACCGTGGTGTCGCGCTCGATCAGCACGTGGCTGCCGATGCGCGTCCGCGCGCCCACGCGGACCCCGGGGCCGATGATGGAGTACGGGCCGACCACCACGCCCGGCGCCAGGTCGGCGGAGGCGTCGATGATCGCGGTCGGGTGGATCTCCGGCACGGCGGCCGTGGCAGGAATCGTCATGGTCTCTCTCACCGGTCCACCACGCGGGCCATCATCTCCGCCTCGGCCACCACGTTGCCGTCCACGCGGCCCACGCCCTTCATCCGGCAGGTGGCGCCGCGGATCTGCAGCACCTCCACCTCGAAGCGGATCTGGTCGCCCGGGATCACCGGCCGCCTCCATTTCACGTTGTCCAGCGACATGAAGTAGACGACCTTGTCGTCCAGGTTCTCCATCTGCTCCAGCACCAGCAGCCCGCCCACCTGCGCCATCGCCTCGATGATCAGCACCCCCGGCATCACCGGCCGGCCGGGGAAGTGCCCCACGAAGAACGGCTCGTTGATGGTCACGTTCTTCAGCCCCACGATGCGCTTGCGCTCCTCGAACTCGATCACCCGGTCCACCAGCAGGAACGGGTAGCGATGGGGGAGATACTGGAAGATCTGCTCGATCGACAGCATCGGGCGCGTGTTCTTCCGCCGCTCGTGCCGCTCGACCAGCTCCTTCGCCAGGGCCACGTTCCCCTTGTGCCCCGGCTTCTCGGCCACCACGTGCGCGTTCAGCCGCGCGCCGACCAGGGCGAGATCTCCCACCACGTCGAGCGCCTTGTGCCGCACGAACTCGTCGGGGAAGCGCAGCGCCATCCCGCCCACGATCCCGCCGTCGTCGCCCAGCACCACCGCGTTCTGCGCGGTGCCGCCCTGCGCCAGCCCGCGCGAGTACAGCTCCTCCACCTCGCGCTCGAAGCAGAAGGTGCGCGCCGGCGCCATCTCGCGCGCGAACGAGCCGTCGTCCACGCGGAAGCTGGCGTACTGCCGGCCCACCGCGGGGTGGTCGAACTCGATCGTGGTGGACAGGCGGTATCCCTGCGACGGGGCCACCACGTACTCCGCCGCCCCCTTCGTCACCGAGAAGGTCTCGTCCACGGTGATGAACTTGGCCGGCGCGTCCTGCTCCTCCAGCCCGCACGCCGCCAGCGCCGCGTCGAACCCCTGCGAGGAGCCGTCCATCGCCGGCGGCTCGGGGCCGTCGAGCTCGATCACCACGTTGTCGACCTGGCGGGCCACCACGGCGGCCAGGAGATGCTCCACGGTGTGCACCTTGGCGTCGCCGGAGCCGATGGTCGTCCCCCGGTCGGTGGAGCTGACGTTGCCGACCAGCGCGGCGATCTCCGGCGCTCCCTCCACGTCGGCGCGGCGGAAGACCACGCCGGTGTTCACGGCGGCGGGAAGGAGCCGCATCCGCACCGGCACCCCGGTGTGCAGCCCCACCCCCTCCAGCGCGCCCTCGCGGGCGATGGTGTTCTGTCTGGGCGTCGTCGCCATCTATCTCGTTCGTCGAATGACGATTCGTGGACTCGAAACGTTACGAGCCCGCGGCGCTCTTCCCGAACACCGCGCGCTCGATCTCCTTCACCCGCTTCATCAGCTCCGGCAGCTTGAAGGTGGCCGCCTGCACCCGCAGCGCCTCGCGGTGCGGCCGCGCGGGATAGCCCGAGACCGTCTCGCCCGGCGCCACGCTGGCCGTGACCCCCGCCTGCGCGCCGATCCGCGCGCCGGCGCCCACCTCGATGTGCCCCTGGAACCCGCTCTGCCCGCCCAGCACCGCGCCGTCGCCGACCTTCGTCGACCCCGAGATCCCCGCCTGCGAGACGATGATCACGCTGCGGCCGATGCGGCAGTTGTGCCCGATCTGGACGAGGTTGTCGATCTTGGTCCCCCGCCCCACCACCGTGTCGCCGATCGAGCCGCGGTCGATGGTGGTGTTGGCGCCCACCTCCACGTCGGCCTCGATGCGGCACCCGCCCACCTGCGGCACCTTCACCAGCCGGCCGTCCTCGGGAACGAAGCCGAAGCCGTCGGAGCCCAGCCGCGCGCCCGAGTGGATCACCGTGCGCTCGCCCACGCTCACCCCGTCGTACAGCGTCACGTGGGGATGGATCAGCGCGTCCGCGTCGACCCGGCAGCGCCGCCCCACCACCACGTGCGCGCCGATCCGCGCCCGCGGCCCGACGATCGTCCCCGCGCCGATCACCGCGTAGGCGCCGACCGTGGCGGTGGGGTCGATCTCCGCGCCGTCCGTCACCGCGGTGGGATGGACGCCGGCGGGCGGGCGGTCCTCGGGATAGAGCGCGGCCAGGATGCGGGCGAGCGCGCGGCGCGGGTCGTCGACCCGTACCACGGTTCGGCCCGCGACCGGGGCGTCCGAGCCGCGGGCCACCAGCAGCGCACCGGCTTGCGAGGACTGAATGTACGGGAAGTAGCGGGGCTCGGCAACGAACGAAAGCTCGCCCGGGCCCGCCTCGTCCAGCGGCTTCACCCCCGTGAGCGGCAGGGCCGGATCGCCCTCCACCTCCCCCCCGGCGATGCGCGCCAGCTCCGCCACCGTCAGCTCGGCCATCTCACCTGAGTGCAGACGTTGTGATCAACAGATTGAAACTGCGAACAGCCGGATCTGGGCGTGTCCCCCGCTGCGCGGGGGCCGGGCTGCGCGCGCGGTAGGGCACGATACAACTGTGCCCAACCGCGCCGGGCCACCGCCGCGCCCCGCATCCGCGCGGATCGTCGGCGAGGGTGCACGCGCGGCGGCGTCCCGGCCCTCCGGGCGCGCATCCCTCACGCAAGTGCCCGTCCCACGCTGAGTTCTCCCCTCCCCTGCGCAGCGGGGGAGGGGCCGGGGGAGGGGCCAGCCGGGCGGGCAGGATGCTTCTCCTCCCGCGCAGATGGCCGCCCGGCTACCTCTCCCGGTACGGGAGAGGTGGCGAGCCTAAGCGAGCCGGAGAGGGCGCGATCCCACGCCACCACACCGAATTCCGTCTCGCGACGCCCCTCCCGCTGTCCCGTGTCCCCCGTCCCCTGTCCCTGTAACCTGTCCCTATCCCCCTGCCGTCCCCAAACACCGAAGGCGCCCGCGACCCCTCTCGGGTCGCGGGCGCCTTCAGTTTAGCCCGGCATCGCGCCGCGGCGCAAACGCCTTGGGGCGCCGGCCCTTACGGGCGTGGAGCCGCGGGCGGGGCGGCCGGCGGGGCCGCGGCGCCGCCGCGCAGGCGCTGCAGCACGCGGTCGGTCAGGTCCAGCGACGGGTCGACCACGATGATCGCGTCCTGCGAGCTGTCGATGATCATGGTGAACCCGCCCTCGCGGCGCAGCGTCTCGATCGACTGGCGGATCTGGTTCATGATCGGCGCCACCAGCTGCTGCTGCCGCTGCGCCGCCTGCTCCTGCGCCTGCTGCGCGCGCTGCTGGTACGCGGCGAACTGCTGCTGCAGCTGCTGCTGGCGCTGGTCGCGCGCCTGCTGGCTGAGCGTGGCCGACTGCTGCTGGAACTGCTGCTGCTGCGCGCCCAGCGACTGCTCCAGCGAGTCCAGCGGTGCGCGCAGGCGGCCCAGCTCGCCCTGCAGCGTCTGCTGCGCCTGCTGCAGCGCCGGCGTCTCGGCCAGGATCCGCTGCGAGTTCACGAACCCGATCTTCAGCCCCGCCTGCGCCGCAGCCGGGGCCGCCCCCAGCACCAGCGCCATGGCCGCGCCCATCACGCCCGCCGACAGAATACGCTTCATTCGCCCATCTCCATTCGAGGTAAGGTGTGGTGTGGCCGCTGGTCCGGCCGTCGTCAGAACCCGGTGCCCAGCTTGAAGTGGACCTCCCAGCCCGGGTCGGGCCGGTCGAACCCGTACGCCGCATCCACCCCGATGGCACCCAGGAACGGGGTGACGATGGTGCCGCCCACGCCGGCGCTGCGGAACATCCGCGTGGGGTCGAACTCGCGCACGTCGCTGTACACGTTGCCGGCGTCGCCGAACACGTGCACGCTCAGCATGTCGTTCAGCCGCACCGCGTAGGTGGCACTCAGCGTCACGAAGCTGTCGCCCAGGCAGTCGGTGGTCAGCTGGCTGTGGCAGGCCTGCGAGTAGCCGCGCGGCCCGATGGTGTACTCCTGGTAGCCGCGCAGCGGCTCGCCCTGCTGCACGCCGCCCACGAAGAAGCGCTCGAAGGGAAAGCGGCTCACGTCGCCGAACACGGTGCCGGCGCGCACGTTCAGCCCCAGCGTCAGCCGGATCGGGTGCGTCCCCGCGCCGATCTGCCCCATGGGGACCCACCACTCGGCCTCGGTCAGCAGCTTCTGGAAGTTGCCGTCGCCGCCCACCGGGCCGCCCGTCTGCTCCACCGTCACCGACTGCCGCGTTCCCCCCGTGGGGAAGAGCGGGTGGTTCTTGGTGTCGCGCACCAGGCCCAGCGAAAGGCTGCTCGCCGTGGCCGCCGGAAGGCAGAACACGTTGGTGGAGAGCCCCGCGCAGGGGTCGTCGAACGCCGTGTACTTGGTCCGCGACAGGGTGTAGCCGAAGAACGCCCGCGTCCGCGTGAACCAGGGGACGGGGACGCCGAACTGGATGCTCCCGCCGGTGCGCAGCCGCCGCCCGTTGTTGGTCTGCACGAAGCGGTCGCCCATGCGGAAGAGCGAGATCGTTCCCGAGGTGCGGCTCCCGGCGATGGCCGGGTCGGTGTAGCTGGCCTCGAAGGTGCTGCGCCCGTAGCCGTACTCGGCGCGCAGCGACGCGCTCTTCCCCTGCCCGAACAGGTTCGGCTGCTGGTAGCCCAGGAACCCGCTGACCCCGCCGCCGCGGCCCGCGTAGCCGCCGCCGATCACGGTGCCGAAGTTGATGTTCCCGGTCTGCTTCTCCTTCACGTGGAAGGTGATGTCCACCACGCCCGAGTCGGGCACCGCGTGGATGTCGGGCACCGGCATCGGCGTCTCGAAGAAGCCCAGGCCGCTGATGGCCTGGTAGCTCTGCATCAGCCGCTGCTCGTCGTACACGTCGCCCGGGATCACCCACAGCCGGTCGCGCAGCACCTGCTCGTGCGTGGTGCTGTTCCCCTCGAAGGCGATGTGGCGGATGTAGAAGGGCTGCCGCTCGCTGACCGCGATGGTGGCGTTGACCGTGGGCTCGCCCCCGTTCTGCGCGGGAACGCGCTCCACCACCGGCTGCACCTGCGCGTACAGGTATCCCTCGTTGCGGTACATCTGCTGGATCTGCTCGGCCGCCGCGTCCAGCGCGCCGCGGTCGAACACCTCGCCGGTGATCCGCTGGCTCGTCCCCCCGACGGGGAGGCCGAGGACGGAGCGGTGCTGCTCCAGGAACAGCTTCTCCAGCGCGTCGTGCGGGAAGTGGCTGGCGCCCTCGATGCTGAACTCGCCCAGCCGGTAGCGCGGGCCCTCGCTGACCTCCACCACCAGCCGCGCCTTCCCGCTGGCCGGGTCCACGATCAGCGTGTCCGACAGCACGGCGAAGTCGATGTAGCCGCGGTCGGCGTAGAAGCCGGGGAGCGACTGGCGCAGGTCGGTCTCGAAGGCCTCGCGGTCGAACTTGCCGGAGCGGAACCACCAGAAGCCCTCGGGGCGCACCTTCATGGCCCCCGTCAGCTGCTCGTCGGTGAACGCCTGGTTCCCCCGGAAGTCCATCTCGGCCACGGTCAGCCGGTTCCCCTCCTTCACGTCGAACACCAGCCGGTAGCCTTCCGCCGGGTTCGTCATCGGCACCAGCGAGGTGTCGATCGACACCACCTCGATCCCCTTCCTGGCCAGCTCGTCGCGGATGCGCGCCTCCACGTCCATCACCCGCTGCGGGTTGAGCGGCGCGCCCTCGCGCAGGTGCGACGAGTCGCGCACGGCGGTGCCGTTCAGGCTCTTCAGCCCGCGGAACTCCACCTGGGCCACGTAGGGGCGCTCGGTCACCTGCAGGGTCACGATCCCGTGCCCCGGCTGGGTCTCGCGCACCAGCACGTCGGCGCTGGCGTAGGCCTGGCTGGCCATCAGCCGGCGGATGGCCGACTGCACCTGCACCGCGGTGACCGTGTTGCGCGGGTGAATCCCCGCGGTGGAGCGCACCGACGCGGCGGGAACGCGCGCGTTGCCGCGCACCTCCACGCTGTCGACGATCAGCCCCTGCTGCTGCGGGGGCTGGGCGGCGGGCGCGGGGGTGTCCTGGGCGTGGGCGGCGCGCGGAAGCGCGGCGGCGGCGAGCATGAACGAGAGGAGGGCCGCCGCGGCGGCCCCTCCCCGGTTGAGGTCTGCGTGCACTGCGGCTCGTGGTCTAGGTGGTCGTGGTCGTCGACTGCTTGCTGAGGACGCGGAAGGCCAGCCCCTGGCGGTCTTCGCCCACCGTGACCTCGATCTCGTCGCCCGGCGCGTACTCGGCCAGCAGGATCTTCTCCGACAGCGGGTCTTCCAGGTAGCGCTGGATGGCCCGGCGGATCGGACGGGCGCCGAACTTCTCGTCGTACCCGTTCTCGATCAGGAAGTCGATGGCATCGTCCGACAGCCGGATCCCGATCTCCTCCTCCTTCAGCCGCTTCTCCACGTCGGCCAGGAGGTTGTGGATGATCTGCCCGATCTGCTCGCGGGTCAGCGGGTGGAAGATGATCGAGTCGTCCAGCCGGTTCAGGAACTCGGGGTTGAACGCGCGCTCGATCTCCTCCTTCACCTTCTCCTCCATCCGGTCGAACGTGCTCTTCGCGTCGGGAGAGTGGAAGCCCAGCCCCTTCCCCTTCCCGATGTCGCGCGCGCCCAGGTTGGAGGTCATGATGATGACCGTGTTCTTGAAGTCGATCACCCGGCCGTAGTTGTCCGTCAGGTGCCCCTCGTCCAGCACCTGCAGGAGGATGTTGAACACGTCGGGGTGCGCCTTCTCGATCTCGTCCAGCAGCACCACGCTGTAGGGCTTGCGCCGCACGGCCTTGGTGAGCGTTCCCGAGTCTTCGTAGCCCACGTACCCCGGAGGGGCGCCGATGAGCCGCGACACCGAGAACTTCTCCATGTACTCGCTCATGTCCACGCGGATCAGCGCGTTGCGGTCCGCGAACAGGAACTCGGCCAGCGCCCGGGCCAGCTCGGTCTTCCCGACACCGGTGGGCCCGGCGAAGATGAACGAGCCGATCGGCCGGCGCGGGTCCTTGAGCCCCGCGCGGCTGCGGCGGATGGCCTTGGAGATGGCCTGGATGGCCCGGTCCTGGCCCACCACGCGCTTGTGGAGCTCGCCCTCCATGTTCACCAGGCGCGCGCTCTCCGCCTGCTTCAGGCGCGTCACGGGGATCCCCGTCCAGCGGCTGACGATGAAGGCCACGTCCTCCTCGGAAAGGGTGGGGCGGTTGGTCCGCCGCTCCTCTTCCCACGCCTTCTCGCGCTCCTGGATGCGGCGCTGCAGCTCGCGCTCGTGGTCGCGCAGCTCGGCGGCGCGCTCGAAGTCCTGGTCGCGGATGGCCTCGTCCTTCTTCTGCCCGACGCGCTCCATCTCCTGCTTCAGGTCGTTCACGTCGGCCGGCGGCACCTGCGTGGCCAGCCGCGCGCGCGCCCCGGCCTCGTCGATCACGTCGATCGCCTTGTCCGGCAGGAAGCGGTCGGTGATGTAGCGCTCGGAGAGCTTCACCGCGGCCTCGATCACCTCGTCGGTGATGTGCACCCGGTGGTGGTCCTCGTAGTGCTGGCGCAGCCCCTTCACGATCTCGATGGCCTCCTCGACGCTCGGCGGGTCGACCGCCACGGTCTGGAAGCGCCGCTCCAGCGCGCCGTCCTTCTCGATGTACTTGCGGTACTCGTTCAGCGTGCTGGCGCCCACGCACTGCAGCTCGCCGCGGGCCAGCGCCGGCTTCAGCATGTTGCTGGCGTCGATGGCGCCCTCGGCCGCGCCCGCGCCGACCAGGGTGTGCAGCTCGTCGATGAAGAGGATGATGTTCTTGTTCTGGCTGATCTCGTTCATCACCGCCTTCAGCCGCTCCTCGAACTGCCCGCGGTACTTGGTGCCGGCGATCACGGCGGCCATGTCGAGCGCCAGCACGCGGTGGTCGCGCAGGCTCTCCGGGCACTTCCCCTCGGCGATCAGCTGGGCCAGCCCCTCGACGATGGCGGTCTTGCCCACGCCGGGCTCGCCGATCAGCACCGGGTTGTTCTTCTTGCGGCGAGAGAGGATCTCCATCACCCGCTCGATCTCCTCGGCGCGGCCGATGGTGGGATCGAGCTCGTTCTGGCGCGCCAGCTCGGTCAGGTCGCGGCAGAAGTGGTCGAGCGCCGGGGTCTTGCTCTTCTTCTCGCCCTTGGGGGTGGAGGAGGAGCCGCCGATGGCGCCCGCGCTGGTCTGCGGCGCGGCGCTGGGCTCGCTCCCCAGGAGCTTGAGCGTCTCGCGGCGGGCGTCCTCGAGGGAAACGCCCAGCTGCCCCAGCACCTCGGCGGCGATCCCCTTCTCCTCGCGCAGGAGCCCCAGGAGGAGGTGCTCGGTGCCCACGTAGCTGTGGTTGAGCTCGCGCGCCTCGGCCATGGCGAACTCCAGCACCTTCTTCGCCCGGCTCGTGTAGGGGAGCTCGCCCAGGGCGATGGTGGCCTTCCCGCGGCGGACGCTCTCCTCGACCTTCTCCTGCACCTGCTCCAGGTCGACGGCCAGGTTGTTCAGCACGGCCGCGGCCACGCCCTCGCCCTCGCGGATCAGGCCCAGGAGGATGTGCTCGGTGCCGACGTAATCGTGCTGCAGGCGGATGGCCTCCTCGCGGGCCATCGCGAGCACTTTGCGCACGCGGTCGGTGAAGTTGTAGTTCATGGTCTGACTGGCCTCCGGGACCTGCGGCGTGATCGTTGTTCTTCGGGGCGCTCGCGCGCGCTATCTGCACACAAGGGGCCATCGCTGGAACGATCCGTGGCGATGCATCCCCAACGTTTTTCAGGACAATGGGTTAGGTCGGGCGGGGCGGCCGGGGATCCCGGAAAAAATCCCGGGGCGGCGGCGGTCCCGTGCCGATTCGGCCGGGCGCGGCGCAGCGTGGCAGTACGGCCGTCCCGGCCCGCTCCGTCCGGCGGGCTCACGTCACCTGCGCGATCCGTGGAATCTGCCGTCCCCATACCCCGGTTCCCTCCGTGAAGATCCGTGGCCCGGGCGCCCGCGCGGCCCTTCGCGGCCACGGCTGACTCGCGGCGCACCCGCAGAAAATCCACCGGCGCCGGAAGCCGGCGCGAGGGGAATTCACTCCGGATCGCGGCGAGGCGGCGGGTCGGGAAAAGCCCCCGGGGACGCGGCCCGCAGGGCTCTCCCGCGTCCGCGCCGCCGTCTCCACGCGTCACGCCGAGTCGACCGGGTCGGCCGCCAGCGCCTGGCGCACGTACGCCGCCCGCGTCACGTCCATCTCGTCCGCGCCGCCGCCGTTCACCAGCTCCAGGTGCGCGGCCTGGGCAAAGATCATGATGCGGTTGAGGGTGTAGACGCGCACGCCGGGGATCAGGTCCAGCCCCACGCCCAGGCGCACGCCGGAAAGGAGGTTCATCACCTCCTCGAACGAGGTGCTGCGGGCGTGGCGGAGGAGGCCGTAGGCGCGCCACACCTTGTCCTCGATCACCGTGCGCGCGTCGCGCAGGAGGACGGCGCGGGCCTGCGCCTCGTACTGCACCACCTGCTGCACGATGCGCTGCAGGTGGTCGATCAGGTCTTCCTCCGTCTTCCCCAGCGTGGTCTGGTTGGAGATCTGGAAGAAGTTGCCCACGACCTCCGACCCTTCGCCGTACAGCCCGCGGAAGGTGAGCCCCACCTGGCTGATCCCCTGCAGCACCTTGCCGATCTCCTGCGTCAGCACCAGCCCGGGGAGGTGCATCAGCACCGAGGCGCGCAGCCCCGTGCCCACGTTGGTGGGGCAGGAGGTGAGGTAGCCGAACTCGGTGTGGAAGGCGTACTGCAGGTGCCCGCCCAGCTCGTCGTCCAGCCGCTCGATGTTGCGCCACGCGTCGCGCAGGCGGAACCCGCCCACGAGCGACTGGAGGCGCAGGTGGTCCTCCTCGTTCACCATCACGCTCACCGAGTCCGCCGGCGCCAGCAGGAGCGCGGCGTCGGAGTGCGGCGCCCCGCCCTCGCCGCCGATCAACTCGCGCGAGACCAGGTGGCGCTCCAGCAGCAGCTGCCGTGCGGTGGCCTCGAGGCGGGGGATGACCAGCCGGGTGGCGCCGCGCAGCGCCTGCGTCTGCTCGGCGGCGCCGGTGGCCAGGCGCAGCACCTCCGCCCGGTCGGCGCCGTCGGCGCGCAGCCCGAAGCGGAACCCCTGGAGGTTGCGCGCCAGGCGGATGCGGGTGGACAGGACGATGTCGGCGTGGGGGCCCTCGGCCTGCAGCCACTCCAGCCCCGCCTCGGGGTCGCCGGGAAGAAGCGTCCTGGACATCTACGGTTTGGTGTTCGGCATAGCTTGGGAGTCCTGAGTCCTAGGTCCTGAGTCCTAAGTCCTAGGTCCTAAGTCCTGAGTTTGAGTCCCGGGTCCGGAGTCCGAGACCCACGCAGAACCACTTAGGACTTAGGACACAGGACCTGGGACTTCTTCTTCACGGTTGCGCTTCCAGCCGCCGGATCTGGTCGCGGAGCGAGGCGGCGCGCTCGAAGTCTTCCTCGTCCACGGCGCGCTGCAGCGAGCGGCGGAGCGAGGTCGCGCGGGCGGTGCGGTCCATCTCCGTGGGGTCGGGCGGGAGGTAGACCTTGCCCACGTGCTGGGTGCCGCCGTGCAGCTTGCGCAGCAGCCCCTTGAGCGACGGCTCGAACACGGCCCAGCAGCGCGCGCACCCCAGGCGGCCGGTGCGCTTGAAGTCGGCCAGCGTCAGCCCGCAGCCGGGGCAGGCGCCGCCCGCGGGAAGCGACTCGCCGGCGATGGCCTTTCCCATCTGCGCCAGGAAGTCGGCCAGCGGCGCCGTTCCCGCCGTGCCCGTTCCCGGATCGAGCCCCAACGCGGCCGCGCACGACTCGCACAGGTGGCGGGTCGTGGTCTCGTTGTTCTGGATCTGGGTGAAGTGGATCGCCGCCTCGTTCTTGCCGCAGCGGTCGCAGGGCGTAGCCATCGGTTCGCTTCCTTCTATTCCAGCAGCCCGGGCTCGGGCCCGTGGGCCGGCTCCAGGTGCCCGGCATGCAGCCGCAGCACCCGGCCGGCGCGCGCGGCCAGCGCCAGGTCGTGCGTCACCAGCACCAGCGCCGCGCCCTCGTCGCGGCACACCCGGAAGAACTCGTCGTGCATCGCCTCGGCCGTCTCGGGGTCCAGGTTCCCCGACGGCTCGTCGGCCAGCAGCACCAGCGGGCGATTCGCCAGCGCCCTGGCCACCGCCACGCGCTGCTGCTCGCCGCCGGAGAGCTGCGCCGGCTTGTGGGTGATCCGCTCCTCCAGCCCCACGCTGGCCAGCAGCTCGCGCGCGCGGTCCCTCGCGTCCCGTTTCAAGACGCCGGCGATCAGCTGCGGCATCATCACGTTCTCCAGCGCGGTGAACTCGCGCAGGAGGTGGTGGAACTGGAAGACGAAGCCGATGCTCCCGCTTCGTACCCTCGCCAGCTGCTCCTCGTTCATGGCGCCCAGGTCGGCCCCGCCCACGCGCACCACCCCCTCGTTGGGGAGGTCGAGGCCACCCAGGACGTGCAGGAGCGTGCTCTTTCCCGAGCCGCTGCGGCCGATCACGGAGACCGCCTCGCCGCGCGCGACGTCCAGGTCCACGCCGGCCAGGACGGTCAGCGTGCGCCCGTCGCCGCCCACGTAGCGCTTGTGCACGCCGCGCGCGGAGACCGCGATCTCCGCCGGCACCGGGGCCGGGACTGGCGTCTCCAGCGGATGCAGTGCGCGCGCCTCGTCCAGCGCGATGCGCTCGGCGGGGCTACTCATGCCGGATCGCCTCCACCGGCGTGAGCCGCGCGGCCTGCATGGCGGGATAGATGGTGGCCACGAACGAGATCAGCACCGTCGCCAGGAGGATGGTGAGCACGTCCCACGGATCGCTGCGCACGGGGAGGTGGCTCACGAAGTAGATCTCGCCGGGGATGCGGATCAGGTGGTAGCGGTCGATCAGCCAGTTCAGGATCAATCCCCCGCCGCCGCCCAGCAGCGAGCCCACCACGCCGATCACCAGCCCCTGGAACATGAAGATGGCCAGCACGCGGCGCGCGGTCAGCCCCATCGACTTCAGGATCCCGATCTCGCGCGTCTTGTCCGTCACCACCATCACCAGCGTGGAGACGATGTTGAAGGCCGCGACGACGACGATGAGGAGGAGGATGAGCTCCATCGCCAGCTTCTCCAGCTTCAGCGCGGAGAAGAGCGCGGCGTTCATCGTCTTCCAGTCGTCGGTGCGGTAGGGGAGGCCGAGCTGTTCGTTGATGCGGTGCGCCACCTCCGTGGCCCGCATGGGGTCGGGGACGCGCACCTCGATCCCCGACACGGCGCTCCCCAGCCCCGTCAGGTCCTGCGCGGCGGGGATGGAGGTGTACATGAACTTGTTGTCGTACTCGTACATCCCCGTGCGGAACGTGCCCGTGACCTCGAACTGCCGCAGCTTGGGCATCAGCCCGCCCACGGCCGAGACGTGCGCGTTCTGGAAGGAGATGACCACCAGCGTGTCGCCCGGCAGCACGCTGGCGCGCATGGCCAGCGCCTCGCCCAGCACGATGGGCGGCAGCCCGCTGCGCGTGCGCGCCGGCAGCATGTCGTGCTTGCGGATGTTGGCGCCGATGTCGGTGACCGTCGGCCCCGGGCGGTAGGCATCGACGCCGCGCAGGATGGCCGCCTCGGAGTAGTTGGCGCGGTTGCGGATCCCCACCTCGGTGTGCACGAACGGCCCGGCGGCGCTCACGCCCCTGACGCGCTTCACCTTCGCCAGCGCGTCCTCCCAGTCGTCCATGCGCATGGTCTCGCCGTACGTCATCACCCAGATGTGGGGATTGACGCCGAGGATCTTGTCGCGCAGGTCCTGCTGCAGCCCCGTCATCACGGCGATGACGACGATCAGCGCCATCACCCCCACCGTCACCCCGCCGATGGCGATGAGGGTGATGAGCGAGAGGAAGCGCGTCCCCCGCCGCGACGCCAGGTAGCGCCGGCCGATGAACCATTCCAGGCTCATCGGACTCCAGGGGACAGGGGACAGGGGACAGGAGACAGCAAGCCAGTCGTTAGCATGGCAGGCTGTAACCTGTTCCAACGACTTCGTTCCCGGGGAAGTGCCCAGTGCCCAGTGCCCAGTGCCCGGTAACTGCCGAGCGCGTCACTGGGCACTGGGCACTTGGCACTGGGCACTTTCAGTACACCGGGCACTCCGGCGCAGCCGCCCATCATTCCTCCGGCCGCATCGTGGGGAACAGGATCACGTCGCGGATCGACGGCTGGCCGGACAGGATCATACAAAGCCGGTCCACGCCCATCCCGAACCCGCCGGTGGGCGGCATCCCGTACTCCAGCGCGCGCAGGAAGTCCTCGTCCAGCTGCTGCGCCTCGTCGTCGCCCTGCTCGCGCAGGCGCAGCTGGGCCTCGAAGCGGCCGCGCTGGTCGATGGGGTCGTTCAGCTCGCTGTACGCGTTGCACAGCTCCTTCCCCGCGACGATCAGCTCGAAGCGCTCGGTCAGCTCCGGGTTGCCGCGCTTCGGCTTGGCCAGCGGGCTCATCTCCCGCGGATAGTCGGTGATGAAGGTGGGCTGGATCAGCTTCGGCTCCACCAGCTCGCCGAACAGCTCGTCGATCAGCTTCCCCCGCCCCAGCCTGGCCGCCTCGGCGGGGTCCATCCCCAGGGCGATCACGCGCGCGCGCATCTCCGCCTCGCCCTCGCGCTCCACGTCGATGCCGCCCACCTCGCGCAGCGATTCGTACATCGACATGCGCGGGAACGGTGGGGTGAAGCGGATCTCGTTCCCCATGAAGCTCACCGGGCGGTCGCCCACGACCTCGCGGACGACGTAGCCGAGCATCTCCTCGGTGAAGTCCATCACCGCCTGGTAGTCGAAGTAGGCGGCGTAGAACTCCAGCATGGTGAACTCGGGGTTGTGGAAGCGGTCGATCCCCTCGTTGCGGAAGTCCTTGGAGATCTCGTAGACGCGCTCCATCCCCCCCACGATCAGCCGCTTGAGGTACAGCTCGTCGGCGATGCGCAGGTACAGGTCCATCCCCAGCGTGTTGTGCCGGGTGACGAACGGCCGGGCCGCCGCGCCGCCGTAGACGGCCTGCAGGATCGGCGTCTCCACCTCGATGAAGCCGCGCTCGTCGAGGAAGCGCCGCAGCGCCGTGACCACCCGCGCGCGGAAGACGAACACGTCGCGCACTTCCGGATTGACGGCGAGGTCGGCGTAGCGCTGGCGGTAGCGCGCCTGCACGTCGGTGAAGCCGGAGTAGACGCGCCGCTCGCCGGTCTCGGGATCGGTCTCCTCCTTCCCGAGCGGCAGCGGGCGCAGCGACTTGGAAAGGAGCTGGAAGGCGCGCACGCGCAGCGACACCTCGCCCGTGCGGGTGCGGAAGAGCGTGCCCTCCGCGCCCACCCAGTCGCCCAGGTCGACCAGGTCCAGCAGCTCGTACGCGTCGCCCAGCTCGTTGACGCGGAAGTAGAGCTGCACCTTCCCCGTGCGGTCGGCCAGGTGCGCGAAGGTGCTCTTCCCCATCACGCGCTTGCTGACGATGCGCCCGGCGAGGCGGACGACCTCCTCCGGCCCGTCCCCCGCCGCGTCGCCCTTCGCCTCCTCCCAGCGCTTGAAGAGGGCGACGGCATCGGCCGCGGCGTGCGTGGACTCGTAGCGATAGGCGTACGGCTCGATGCCGCGCTCGCGCAGCCGCTCCAGCTTCGCCAGCCGGTCGGCCATCACGCGGTCGTCGCCGCCCGCCGCCTCGATCGTCTCCCCCCGGATCTCGTCCATCCCGATCGTCATCTGCGCTTGCCGCTCGTGTATTCTGACCGCCGATGTATCGCCACCGACAACGGGGTCCTCCTGAGGTCGGCGCCGCACCGACTTCGCGTCCGCGCGAATGCCCGGCGCCGACCGAAGGATCTGGTTGACCCGCGGACATGCCCGCCCGTCACACGGATCTCGTGGCGGGGCAAGTAGATCCTTCGGGCGCGCCGAGCATCGCCATGGACCATGGTTCGTCGCGCGCGCCCTCAGGATGACACCGGTGTGGTGCGCTCTACCCGATCCTGCTGTCCCCTGGTTCCTATCCCCTTCACGCCGTGTGGACCGCGCCGTACTCGCGCAGGTAGGCGTGGATGAACGGGTCCACGTCGCCGTCCATCACCTTCTGCACGTCGGGGATCTTCAGCTCGGTGCGATGGTCGTTCACCATCGTGTACGGCTGGAAGACGTAGGAGCGGATCTGGCTGCCGAAGGCGATGTCGGTCTTGGTCGACTCGAGCTTGGCCTTCTCCTTCTCCTGCTCCTCGAGCGCGCGCTGGTAGAGCGCGGCCTTCAGCATCTTCATGGCCGTCGCGCGGTTCTTGTGCTGGCTGCGCTCCTGCTGGCAGGCCACCACGATCCCGCTGGGGAGGTGGCGCAGCCGCACGGCCGACGACGTCTTGTTCACGTGCTGCCCACCGGCGCCCGACGCGCGGTAGACCTCCATCTCGATGTCTTCGTCGCGCACCTCGATCTCGATGTTGTCGTCGACCACGGGGTAGACGAACACCGAGGCGAACGAGGTGTGGCGCCGCGCGTTGCTGTCGAACGGGCTGATGCGCACCAGGCGGTGCACGCCGCGCTCGGCCTTCAGGAAGCCGTACGCGTACTGCCCGCGGATCTCCAGCGTGGCGTCCTTGATCCCCGCCTCCTCGCCCTCCTGCCGGTCGAGCAGCTCCACCTCGAAGCCGTGGCGCTCGCCCCAGCGCTGGTACATGCGCAGGAGCATCTCGGCCCAGTCCTGGCTCTCCGTCCCCCCCGCGCCGGGGTGGATGGTGATGAGGGCGTCGCGGGTGTCGTCGGGCCCCTGCAGCATCATCCTGAGCTGCAGTTCCTCCAGCCGCGGATCGATCCCCTCGATGTCGGCCTGCACCTCGGCCAGCATCTCCGCGTCTTCCTCCATCTCCAGCAGGTCCAGCATCTCGCCCAGCGAGGTCACCCGGGCGTCCATCTCGCCCCAGGGCTCGGACCACTGCTTGATGGAGTTGGCCTCGTCGATGACCTCGCGCGCGGCACCCTGGTCGTTCCAGAACGCCGGCTCGGCCATGCGGGCCTCCAGCTGCCTCAGCCGCTCTTCCTTGCTGTCGAGGTCAAAGAAACCTCCTCAGCTCGGCGAGCCTTTCGCGGTACGTCTCCAGGGTGGAGCGCAGATCTTCGATCATGGGAATATCTCGGTGATCACGGGTTCGGATCGGCGGTGCACGGCCAAACGACAAGGGCCGCCCGGCTGCGGACGGCCCCGTATGGTACACCGCAAGAATACTACCGGGTCGCGTCGGACGGAAGTCCTGAGTCCTGAGTCCCAAGTCCTAAGTTGTTCGGTGGCGCAGCGGCTTGCTCGTCACGACCTCACTTAAGGACTCAGGACCTGGGACTTAGGACTTTCTTCAGAATACCGCCTGCCCCTTCGCCAGGATGTCGTTCAGCGCCTCGCGGAAGTACGGCGTCTTCTTCGCCATCTCCTGGCCCACCTGGGCAACGTACTCCTCCCAGCTCTTCTTGATCTCCTCGGTGAACTCGCGGCGCAGCGTTCCGTTGGCCAGCGCCTGGTCGCGCCGCTCGGGAAAGTACGTCACGATGTCGGAGACCAGCGCCCGCGCCAGCCGCCGCGCCTTCGACGCCGGATCGCTCGCGCCGAAAGGCGAGGGCGCGCGCGCGGCGGGAGCGGGGGACGGTGCCGGAGACGGCGTCGCCACAGGGTGCGGGCGCGGCGCCTCGGCGACGGGCGCGGGAGACGGAGCCGCGGTCGGAGTCACGACGGGCGTCGGGGTCGGAGCGGGGATCGGGGCCGGCGCCTCGGCCGCGGCGCCGTCAGGCGCGGGGACCTGGAACACGGCGCGGCAGATGGAGCAGCGCGCGCGCACGCCACCCGCGGGAACCTTGCGGGGATCCACCCGGAAAACGGTCTTGCAGCTCGTGCACTGAACGTTCATGAAACGGCCCGTGGGCTTGCAGAAACGGAGACGGCGATTGCCGGGGCGGGAAAGCTACGCGGCGCCCGGCTCCGGCGCCACCGCCGCCACCGCCTCGGGCCGCTGCGGCACGCCCTCGTGCGGCCCCGGCGCCGCCCCGCCGCCCGCCGCCGGGTCCAGCAGCTCCGAGGGATGCGGATCGGTGCGGCGGTCGACCACGTAGATGGACCCGGAGAAGGTCTTTGCGTACGCCTTCATCTCCGTGGCCAGCTCGCTGATCTGCGCGGTGTGCACGAAGCTGCGGTTCTCGTTCGTCACCACCCCGATCGACAGCGTCATCAGCGGCACCTGGTACACCTCGCCGCGCCGGTCCTTCCCCATGAAGAACCCCTGCTCGCGGTCCTCCTCGCTGTACTGCAGGGGGATCAGCTCGCTGAACACGCCGATCACCTCCTCGCAGCACACGCGGAAGTCCGCCAGCGGCGCGTTGAAGATGAAGTCGTCGCCGCCGATGTGGCCCACGAACGCCGCCGGGCTGTACGCGCGCACCACCTCGCGCAGGATCCGCGACAGGATCAGGATCACCCGGTCGCCGTGGATGTAGCCGTAGCGGTCGTTGAACTCCTTGAAGTGGTCGAGGTCGGCGTAGCACACCGCGAACTTCTCGCCGCTCCGCAGCCGCTCGGCGATGTCGCGCTGGATCTGCACCGTCCCCGGCAGCAGCGTGGTGGGATGCACGCCCACGTCACGCTCCGCCCGGGCCACCGCCATCCGCAGCCGCAGCAGGAACTCGCGCGCGCTCCCGCTCCCGTTCAGCACCTCGTCGGCGCCGCTCTCCAGCGCCGCCGCCACGATCTCGTCGCTCCCCTCCCCCGAGGCCAGGTACATCACGACGGGCACGACGGAGGTGAACGCCTCGCCCTTCATCTGCCGGCAGAGCGCCAGCGCCTGGTCGGCCGGCGCCGTGGCGTCCACCACCAGTGCCGCGGGGTAGGCGCGGCTGATGCGCACGGCAATCTCTTCGGGCCGCCGCACCTCCTGCACGGGGAACCCCTCGGCCGCGGCGAACTCGCGCACCGCTCCGGGCGCAGGGCGGCCGGTCGGCGAGTAGTGCAGGAGTACGCGCTGAGGCATCGGGCGGGGCCGGTGATGTGGATGGGGTGGTGGAAAAATGATATTCCGCGCGTAACCCCGTGTCAAACATACCGGAACACGTGGTACGGCGGAAACCGGGTCAGGCCAGCGGGCGGGCCTCGTCGATCAGCAGGATGGGGATGTTCTCGCGCACCTCGTAGCGCAGCCGGCAGCGCGGACACACCAGCGCCTCCTCCGGCTCCGTCTCGTGCGTCAGCTCGCCCTTGCATTTCGGGCACACCAGCAGGTCCAGCAGCCACTGCTCGATCACTTCCTCTGCTCCTCGGGAAGGGTGAACCCCAGCCGCTGCAGCTCCAGCGGGCTCTTGCGCCACTTCGGCAGCACCTTCACCCACAGGTCCAGGTAGACGGGAGAACCGACGAAGTCCTCCACCTTCATCCGCGCCGCCTGCCCCAGCCGCCGGATGGCGCTGCCGCCCGCGCCGATGAGGATCGCCTTCTGCGTGGGCCGCTCGACGAAGATCACCGCGCGGACGTACACCGGCGTGGCGGTCTCGCGGAACTCCTCGACCTTCACCGCCACGCTGTACGGCACCTCCTTCTCGTACAGCTCGAAGATGGTCTCGCGCACCAGCTCGGCCACGAAGAAGCGCACCGGCTGCGAGCTGACGTCGTCCTCGGGATAAAGGTATGGAGATTCGGGAAGGAGCGCGGCGATGCGTTCGCGCAGCGCCTCCACCCCCTCGCCCGTCTCCGCCGACGCCTCGGAGACGTCGGCGCCCAGCTGCCCGCGCGCCCACTCACGCACGGCGCGGCGGTCCGCATCCGAGGCCACGTCGATCTTGTTGGAGACGACGACGAACTGCGACGCCTCCTTCACCAGCGCCAGCACGTCGTCGCGGAACTGCGGCTCGCCGCGCGATGCGTCGATCAGCAGGAGCACCACGTCCGCGTCGCCGATCACCTCGGTGGCCTCGTGCATCATCGCGCGGTGCAGCAGGTACCGCGGATCCACCAGGCCGGGGGTGTCGATGAACACCATCTGCACGCCGTCGCGCGTGTCGATCCCCAGCACGCGCTCGCGCGTGGTTTGCGCCAGCGGGGTGACGATGCTGAGCTTCTTCTCCACCAGCCGGTTCATGAGCGACGACTTCCCCACGTTGGGGAAGCCGACCAGCGCCACGGTCCCGGCCTTCGTCGGCGGCTCTGCGTCCTTCGGCTGCGGCATGGCGCCAAAGCTATCGCGCGCGGGCATTTGCGACAACCGCGGGAGGCAACGATCACCACGACACCTGATCGACAAAACAGCAAATCTCACGCAGAGTCAGCAGGGTCAGCAGAGAGAAAACCGCAGTTCCTCTGCTGACCCTGCTGACTCTGCGTGAGATAAATCCTTTTCCAGATTCGAGATGGGGGCTGGATAACAGCAAACAGAAACAGCAACGCCCGCCTCGAAGTGAATCGAGGCGGGCGTTGCTGTATGGATTGGCCGGCGGCGCCGTACTCTCCCACCGGGTGGCCCCGGCAGTACCATCCGCGCAGCGGGTTTTCACTTCCGAGTTCGGGATGGGATCGGGTGGATCCCCCGCGCCATAGCCACCGGCCGTAAAAGCACCGGGCAAGGGGAAGAAGCCGTGTGTGTTCTGCGCCGGAAAAGCGCGAGTCACGCGCGTCCGGAATCGGGTGGACCGGTCAATCAGACCGATCAAGCCTCACGGGCCCTTAGTACGGCTCGGCTGTAGCGCTCGCGCGCCCTGCACCTGCCGCCTATCGACGTGGTGGTCTCCCACGGCCCTTCAGGGAGCTCTAGGCTCCGGGAAGATTCATCTCTGGAGGGGCTTCCCACTTAGATGCGTTCAGCGGTTATCCCGTCCCGACTTAGCTACCCGGCACTGCCGCTGGCGCGACAACCGGTACACCAGAGGTCGGTCCGTCCCGGTCCTCTCGTACTAGGGACGGCGTCCATCAATCTTCCAGCGCCCACGACGGATACAGACCGAACTGTCTCACGACGTTCTGAACCCAGCTCGCGTACCGCTTTAACCGGCGAACAGCCGGACCCTTGGGACCTTCTCCAGCCCCAGGATGCGATGAGCCGACATCGAGGTGCCAAACCGC
>DASUYB010000010.1 GCA_036377595.1 Longimicrobium sp.
AGCGGTCAACCATTTCTCCAACGGCTGGGCGTGGCTGGTGCTCGACCGCGGGAGCCTGCGCGTCACCTCGCTGCACGACGCCGACACGCCGATCGTCCATGAAGGGATGGTGCCTTTGTTCACGCTCGATGTGTGGGAGCATGCCTATTACATCGACTATCGCAACGAGCGCCCGCGCTTCGCCGAGACGGTGCTCTCCAGCATCGTCAACTGGGACTTCGTCGCCGAGAACCTCGACGGCCGCGGGTTCGACCGCGCCAACCAGGAGGGCGCGGGCACCCGCCAGGCGGAGCTGACCAGCTAAACAGCCGTAGCTTGCGCGGGGGGCCGGGCCGCCCCATACCGCCTGAATGGGGGTGGGCGTAGCGCTTCGTGCCGCGCGGATCGGCGCGGCACTGTTCCGGATCGTCGTTGCGCTGATCGCGCTGCTGCTGCTCGTCCTCGTCGGACTGAGGATCGCCGCCGGGCTGCGCGAGGGCGCGGTCGCGGCGCCCGCGGGGACGGTCCGCTTCGCGACGCCAACGGGCGCGGTCGCGGCTCGGGTTGCCGGGCCGGCGGACGGGGCGCCGCTGGTCATCGTTCACGGCACGGCCGCATGGAGCGGCTTCTGGAAGGACGTCGCCGCGCACCTCGCGGGCAAGGGCTGGCGGGTGGTGGCCATCGACCTGCCGCCGTTCGGCTGGTCCGACCGCGATGCTCGAGGGCGCTACGACCGGATCGCGCAGGCGCAACGGCTGGCAAGCGTGCTGACGGCGCTCGGCCGGCCAGCCGTTGTCGTCGGCCATAGCTTCGGGGCCGGGCCCGCGACCGAGCTCGCGCTGCGCCACCCGCAAGAGGTGCGGGCGCTGGTGCTGGTCGACGGCGCGCTCGGCGAGCTCGACCCCAAGGGCAGGGGCGCGGCGGCGCGTGTGCTCGACGTCCGGCCGGCGGCGGAGCTGGTCACTTCGGCAGCGGTCACCAATCCCGCCGCGCTGAGGCCGCTCCTGCGCTCGATGATCGCGCGCAAGGACAAGGCCGACGCATGGCTGCCGGTGCTTCGCGAGCCCATGGGGCGAGAGGGTGCCACCAGCGCATATGCCGCCTGGCTGCCCAACCTGTTCGTGAAGGATGACGGCGCGCTCAGCCGCAGGAGCGC
>DASUYB010000011.1 GCA_036377595.1 Longimicrobium sp.
TGGCAAAGGCACGGGCGGGGCTGGCGGGATCAGGCTCGGCGGGTGGACATGCGTGTGCGGCATGCCGACGTGAAGCACCGTCAGGTACGCCGCCGGGAACGCGGGCATCAGCGCCGCGATCGGCGCGGTCAACATCGCGAAGCCCGTGTTCAGCAATTCGAGGGGCGCGTTCTGCAGCCCCATCACCGCGCCGATACCTTGCTCGACTACGCCGAGAACGCCCTTTTCGGGATCGGGAGCTTCGAAGAACGGCGCGAGGGCGTTGTTGATGACGTCGCCCATCGCGTCGACTTTGGCGTTGCCGGTGTCCGACACCTGCATCGACTTCGCCGCGGAAGCGACGCGCGCTCCGAAGATGCCGCCACCGCCGCCCGCGCCGCCGCCAGCTCCTCCGCCTGCACCGCCGCCAGCTCCTCCGCCCGCACCGCCGCCAGCTCCTCCGCCGCCGCCCGCTCCTCCGCCGCCGCCAGCTCCTCCGCCGCCGCCCGCGCCGCCGCCACCGCCGCCGCCGCCGCTGGCAGAGCCGCCGCCGCCCGCGGGAGCACCGCCGCCAGCAGGGCCCTGACCACCGCCACTGCCGGCCGGGGCACCGCCGCCCGCCGGAGCACCGCCGCCTTCACCAGCGGGGCCGCCACCCGACTCACCCCAACCGCCGCTGGCGCCACCACCGCCGAACTTCCCACCGTTACCCTGCATGCTGCGCGCCCTGTTGCTGCGTGAGCTCGGCCTTTTCGCGTTCGCACGCGTGAGCCTCGCTGAAGAGGTTCGAGAGCCGATACATGGCGATCATGCGATCGAGGATCGCGATCGCGCGTTCGCCGTAGTTGAACTGCTTGGCGAGGTTTTTCCCGTTCGTCCAGGTCTCTTCGGCTTGCTTGAATTTGCCGAGCTGCCACTGCGCTTCGCCCTCTTTTTCCATGGCGTCGCACTTGGTGTACGGGTTCGCGAGCTTGCCGGAACAGGCGCCCGCGTGCTTGAAATAGCCCTCGGCGTCGTCGGCGCGCTGGAGCTCCATCGACGTCGTGCCCGCGCTGTACAGGTTCTGCTGGAGGGAGACCAGGTTGGCGTCTTCCATCGAGAGCGCGATGCCCTGTTGGTAGAACTTGAGTGCTTCCCGCGGC
>DASUYB010000012.1 GCA_036377595.1 Longimicrobium sp.
TGGCAAAGGCACGGGCGGGGCTGGCGGGATCAGGCTCGGCGGGTGGACATGCGTGTGCGGCATGCCGACGTGAAGCACCGTCAGGTACGCCGCCGGGAACGCGGGCATCAGCGCCGCGATCGGCGCGGTCAACATCGCGAAACCCGTGTTCAGCAATTCGAGGGGCGCGTTCTGCAGCCCCATCACCGCCCCGATGCCTTGCTCGACTACGCCGAGGACGCCCTTTTCGGGATCGGGAGCTTCGAAGAACGGCGCGAGGGCGTTGTTGATGACGTCGCCCATCGCATCGACTTTTGCGTTGCCGGTGTCCGACACCTGCATCGACTTCGCCGCGGAGGCGACGCGCGCCCCGAAGATGCCGCCACCACCGGCAGCGCCACCGCCAGCTGCGCCACCAGCGCCACCACCGGCTCCGCTGCCTGCTCCGCCTCCAGCGCCACCACCGGCTCCGCCGCCTGCTCCACCTCCAGCACCACCACCGGCTCCGCCGCCTGCGCCACCGCCCGCCGGGGCGCCGCCGCCGGCCGCAGGACCACCCGCGCCGCCTTCACCAGCGGGCCCACCACCCGACTCACCCCAACCGCCGCTGGCGCCACCACCGCCGAACTTCCCACCGTTACCCTGCATGCTGCGCGCCCTGTTGCTGCGTGAGCTCCGCCTTTTCGCGTTCGCACGCGTGAGCCTCACTGAAGAGGTTCGAGAGCCGATACATGGCGATCATGCGATCGAGGATCGAGATCGCGCGTTCGCCGTAGTTGAACTGCTTGGCGAGGTTTTTGCCGTTCGTCCAGGTCTCTTCGGCTTGCTTGAATTTGCCGAGCTGCCACTGCGCTTCGCCCTCTTTTTCCATGGCGTCGCACTTGGTGTACGGGTTCGCGAGCTTGCCGGAACAGGCGCCCGCGTGCTTGAAGTAGCCCTCGGCGTCGTCGGCGCGCTGGAGCTCCATCGACGTCGTGCCCGCGCTGTACAGGTTCTGCTGGAGGGAGACCAGGTTGGCGTCTTCCATCGAGAGCGCGATGCCCTGTTGGTAGAACTTGAGTGCTTCCCGCGGC
>DASUYB010000013.1 GCA_036377595.1 Longimicrobium sp.
ATCATGCTGCAGCCGAAGCGCTTCCCCGTGACCTTCACCACCGGCGTCTTTCCTCGGGGCGAGAAGGAGGTGCCCACCGTGTGGTCCGAGCGCATCCCGCTCTCGTCCAGCCACTGGATCTGTGCTCCCTCGCGCTTGGCCGCAGCCTGAATGGCCGGATACTCCTCCTTCAGCCAGCGCTCCACTGCCTTGGGATCCTGCTGGTACGCGCGGCGCGCGGGCTTCTGCGGCGTGAAGCCCCACTCCTTGAGGTACCTCCCCGCCGTCTTCTCCGAGATCACGATCCCGAAGCGCTCCTCGATGAGCTTCGCCACCGCCGCCCGGGTCCAGAGATAGAAGGGCAGCTTCAGTTGATCGGGGCAACGGTCGCGCACCAGTTCGGCGATCACCGCCGCCTGCTCCGGCGAGAGGCTTCTCTTCTCTCCCCGGCGCCGGCCACGCTTGCGTGCCACCAGGGCGGACGCGCCGCCTTTCGCATGCGCCTTCAGCCAGTTGCGCACCGCCTGTGCGGTGACGCCAACCAGCCCGGCCGCCTGGGACTTCGACATCCCCAACGTTCGCACCGCGTGCACGGCGATGCGCCGCTTTTCTTCCTGGGCAGCCGGGGACAGGGACCGCGCATCACGATTTTCCATGCCCCCAATATATCGCTCCAGTCTGCAATATGCAAACTATTTATCGTCCGGAGTAATAATTGGCGGAGATGCTTCGACCGGCAAGCCGTGCGGGACCGGCATCGAAAAAGAAAATCTCACCCAGAGGACGCAGAGCCGCAGAGGAAGGCACGTCCCTCCTCTGCGGCTCTGCGTCCTCTGCGTGAGATAACTAGATCAGGTGGCGGCCACGAGCGCAGCCAGCGTGCCCGATGCGCCCCACTGCTCGCAGAACGCGACGAGCGCGTCGGCATTGTCCTCCGCCTGCGCTTGGAGCGCGTGGGTGAGGAGTGCGTCCGCCGCGAGGAGCGGGAGCGCGTCCTCGCGGCAGCCGGAGCCGCCGCGGAGGTCGCCGTACAGCCGCATCGCTGCTGCGGCCAGCGCGTCGGCGACGGGGGCGTGCGCGTCCGCCGGCAACGCGGCGAGCATCGCGTCCATCAGCGCGGGCGGCGCCTCAGGCGCGTTCGCGCGCAGCCACCCTGCGGCGGGGGAGATGGTTGGCTCTGCCAAACGTTCGTACGTCTCCGTCGGCGGTCGTGTGGGGTCGGTTATAGATCCTTCGGCCTGCAACCGACCGTGGGTACGCTGGTTACGGTCTGGCCGGCCTCAGGATGACGTCTGTCTGCTGCTCGTGCGAGTGCCTCCGTCACTGGGCACTGGGCACTGGGCACTGGGCACTTACTTCCCCGCCAGCATCTTCCGCACGACCTCGCCGACGGCGGCCAGGGCGTCGGGGATGCGCTCGGGGTGGGCGACGCCTGCCTGCGCCATGTGCGGCTTGCCGCCGCCCTTGCCGCCCGCCAGCGCCGCCACCTCGCGCACCACCGCGTCGGCACGAAGCCCACGGGTGATCAGGTCGTCCGTCACCACCGCCAGCAGCATCGGCCGCTCGCCGCCGCCGGCCAGCACGGCCACGCCGCTCCCCAGCCGCTCGCGCACGCGGTCGCCCAGCGCGCGCAGGCCGTCGGCGTTGTCCGCGTCCACCGGCGTGGCGATCACCTTCGTGCCGTCCACGCTCTGCGCCGCGTCCACCAGCCCGCCGACCACGTCGCCGCCGCCCTGGGTGCGCGCCCGCTCCAGCTGGCGCTGCAGCTCGCGGTTCTGCTCCAGCACCTGCTGCAGGCGGGGCAGCAGGTTCTCCTCGCGCGTCCGGAGCGCCGACGCGGCTTCGCGCAGGATGCGCTCGCCACGCAGGACCAGCTCGTACGCGCCGGGGCCGGTCACCGCCTCGATGCGGCGCACGCCGCCCGCCACGCCGCTTTCCGAGACGATGCGGAAGAGGCCGATCTGCCCCGTGGTGCGCACGTGCGTGCCGCCGCACAGCTCCATGCTGAAGCCGGGGATCTCCACCACGCGCACGTGGTCGCCGTACTTCTCGCCGAACAGCGCCATGGCGCCGCGCTCGCGGGCCTCGTGCAGCCCCATCACCTCGGTGCGCACCGCGTCGTTGCGCCAGATCTCGCGGTTCACGATCTCCTCGATCCGCGCGAGCTCCTCGGGCGACAGCGGGCCGTTGTGCGAGAAGTCGAAGCGCAGCCGGTCGGGCGCCACCAGCGACCCCATCTGGTGCACGTGCTCGCCCAGCACCTTCCGCAGCGCCGCATGGAGAAGATGCGTCGCGGTGTGGTTGCGCTCGGTGTCGCGGCGCGTGGACTCCTCCACCTCGGCGCGCACGTGGCTGGCGGAGAAATCTCCCTCCACCGGCCCGATCACCGCGATCCGGCCGCCCACCTTGCGCACCTCGTTCACGCGCATCGTCCACCGGTCGCCGTGCACGTGGCCGGTGTCGCTGATCTGCCCGCCGCTCTCGGCGTAGAACGGGTTCTCGCGCAGCTGCAGGGCGATGCGGCCGTCGTCCATCCACCGGTACGCCAGGATGTCGGTCTCGAGCGCCGTGGCCCGGTACGCGGCGAACTCCTGCTCCGCGCCGGCCGCGTCGCCCACCGATTCCCATCCGTCGGCGAAGGCGTCGGCCTCCACGGCGATGCCGCTGGCCGCGCGGTCCTCGCGGCTGCGGCGGCGCTGCGCCTCGAGCTCCTCCTCGAAACCGGTCAGGTCGATCTCGTAGCCGCGCTCCCGCGCCATCAGCTCGGTGAGATCGACGGGGAAGCCGTAGGTGTCGTACAGCTTGAAGACGTCCTTGCCGCTGATCATCCCGCTCCCGCCCTGGGGCGCCACCTCGTCGAAGCGCTTCATCCCCGCGTCGATGGTCGACAGGAAGCGCTCCTCCTCCGCGCGCGTGTTGCGGACGATGTACGCGCGCCGCGCGAGCAGCTCGGGATAGGCCACGCCCATGCGGTCGATCACCGCCTCCACCACGCCGGCGAGGGTGGGCTCGCGGCGTCCCATCAGCCAGGCGTGGCGCACCGCGCGGCGGAGGATGCGGCGCAGCACGTAGCCGCGCCCCTCGTTCGACGGAAAGACGCCGTCCGCCAGCAGGAACGCCGTCGCGCGCGCGTGGTCGGCCAGCACGTGGTAGCTGGCGCCGTGCGGGGTGTCGTACTCGTAGTCGATGCCCACGATCTCCACCGCGCGGGCGATGATGTCGGTGAAGACGTCGGTCTTGTAGTTCGAGTCGACGCCCTGCAGCACGCTGGTCACGCGCTCCAGCCCCGAGCCGGTGTCGATGGACGGCGCGGGGAGCGGGGTCAGGTTGCCGTCGGCATCGCGGTCGTACTGCATGAACACGAGGTTCCAGATCTCCAGGAACTCGCCCGCGTCGCTCGCCTCCACGAACTCCTCGAGGGACACGTCGGTGCCGCGCTTCCCCTCGGGCCGCATGTCGAAGTGGATCTCGCTGCAGGGGCCGCAGGGGCCGGTGTCGGCCATCTGCCAGAAGTTGTCCTTGTCGCCCAGCTTGAAGATGCGCGCCTCGGGGAGCCCGCTGATCTCCTTCCAGAGCGCGACCGCCTCGTCGTCGGTGTAGTGCACGGTGGCCCAGAGGCGCTCCTTGGGCATCCCGAAGACCTCGGTCAGCAGCTCCCAGGCGAAGCGGATGGCGTCGTGCTTGAAGTAGTCGCCGAACGAGAAGTTGCCCAGCATCTCGAAGAACGTGTGGTGCCGGGCCGTGTAGCCCACGTTCTCGAGGTCGTTGTGCTTGCCGCCGGCGCGCACGCACTTCTGGCTGGTGGCCGCGCGGGTGTAGCCGGGGTCCTCCATCCCCAGGAACACCTTCTTGAACGGCACCATCCCCGCGTTGGTGAACAGCAGCGTGGGGTCGTCGGCGGGGACGAGGGACGAGCTGGGGCGTACCTCGTGGCCCTGGCGGGCGAAGTAGTCCAGGAATGCGGCGCGGATCTCGTCGGAGCGCATGTATCCGTCAGGAAAAGGCTTGCGGTTGATGGTCCTTCGACAACTTAACCTGCCGCGGGGGACGGTCTCAAGGCCGAACCGGCGCGGGCGGCGGCCCCGCAAGGCCCTCACCCGAAAATCCGGAAGGGCCGAGACATAACCCCCGTCTCGGCCCTTCCGGATTTTCGACCTCTCCCGACAGCAGGAGAGGTGAACTGCAACTGCAACTCAGCGCACACCCTGCCTTCTGTTCTCCCCTCTCCTGCGCAGCGGGGGAGGGCCGGGGGAGGGGGTCAGCCGGGCGGGCAGGATCCGTCCCGGATCGAGCCGAAGCCTCTCCCCACGCTGAGGTCTCCCCCTCCCCCAGTCGGTTTTGGGGGAGGGGGCCCGGGGGGAGAGGGCCTCCGCGCCGGTCCCCTTTCTTCGTTCCGCAGCATCGCCTGCACTGATTTCAGGCGAAGGCGATTCCGGCAAACTGTTCCGGTCCCATACACGCTGTGCGGAATCGCGACGGAGGTTGCGGCGCGAAAACGCGGCGGCGCCCGCCCCGGAGTGGGGACGGACGCCGCCGGTTCGTGCGGAGATGCGCGCGGGATCAGTTGTACGCGCGGCCGTGCTGGTCGGCGCGCGTGGCGCAGCGCCGGCACAACAGCAACGGATAGCACAACTTGCGGTCCCACTTCTTCGACTTGCAGCGAGGGCAGGCAGGAGCCATCACCTGCCGGATCACCCACCACCCCACCCCTAGCACGATGGCGCCTGCGGCGATTCCCATGGAGATGCGTTCGCGGGTTGACAGCCTGGGCGGCGAGCGCGCGCCGCCGCGCCCTCCAGCCGGACGGGCGCATTCCTGACATTCGGTCTCTCAAGAACGGTGCCACGTGCGTATCGATTCCACCGCAGCTCCGTCACGCTTCAACGCGCGGGACAGCCGGGTTGTGACGCACCGTTTTCGAGGGATTCGGCGACAAACCTGTCGCCCCCGGCGCCGTCCCGCAACTCCGGCCGCGTCAGGGCGGCGCCAGCGTCACGCGCGCGCCCAGCCAGAGCCCCGCGCCCACCGCCGCCGCCATCAGCGCCAGCCCCGCGCCCGCCGTCCGCCGGAAAGACGGCGAGCCGAGCGCCAGCGTCACAGCCAGCTTCAGCGCCGTGTTGGCGAGGATGCCGATGGCGATGGCCCGCGCGCCGAGCGCGGCCGCGGCGGCGGTGGGGCCCAGGCGGCTCATCGACAGCGTCAGCGCGTCCATGTCGGTGAGCCCCAGCGCGGCGGCGCTCGCCAGCACGCCCGGGCTCCCCCAGGTCTGGCGGACGAAGGCGACGGCGTAGAGGACGAGCTGGAAGGCCACCGCCATCTGGATGGCGGTCCACAGGTTCAGCGGGCTGCGAGGCTGCGGCGGGGCGGCGGCCGCGGCGGGCCCGGGGCGCAGGAGCGACCACGCCACCATCGCGCCGCCGGCCAGCAGCGGGGGCGCGAGGTAGGGCGCGAGCGCCACCGTCACCGCCGGGTTGAGGATGGCGGTGAGGACGGCGATGCGCGGCAGCAGCACGGTGCACGCGCCGACCACGCCCGACGCCAGCGGCCGCGCCATCTCGGGCTCGCGGCGGCTCAGGCGCGAGAAGTGGAGGGTGACGGCGGTGGAGGAGATGAGCCCGCCCAGCATCCCCGCCACGCCGTAGCCGCGCTCGGCGCCCACCGCGCGGCGCGCCAGGTACCCGGCGAAGTTGAGGCCGCTGAAGAGGAGGACGACGATCCACAGCCCGCGCGGGCGGATGCCGCCCAACGGGCCGTAGCTGCCGTCGGGAAGGAGGGGGAGGACGACCAGTGCCAGCACGGCGAACTGCAGCGCGCCCCGCAACTCGTCGGCGTCGATCGCGCGCACGGCGCGGTGCAGGCGCGCCTTCTCGCTGAGCGCCAGGACGACGACGGCTGCCGCGCCGCTGGCCAGCGCCTCCTCGCCGGTGCCCGCCAGGGTGCCGAGGGCGAGCACCGCCAGCGCGGCGGCCTCGGTGGTCCCGTCCACCGCCTCGCCGTCGCCCCGGCGTCTCGCGGCGGCGAGGTAGCCGGCCACGGAGAGCGCGGCACCGCCGGCGAGGAGCGCGACGGCCAGCGGCAGCAGCGGCCCGCCGGCCAGCGTTCCCGCCACGCCGCCGGTCAGGCCCAGGAGGAAGAAGGTGCGCGCGCCGGCGAACCGGGCGTGCGGGCCCGAGGCGTGGCCGGACCACTCGCGCTCGATCCCCACGGCGGCGCCGACCAGCGCCGCCACGGCCAGGCGCTCGGCCCCGGCGATCACCCCGGCCGTCCCGCCCGCGCGGGCACGGCGGTCACCGCGCGGAGCCCGGCGCGCGGCCGGCCTCGCGGGCGAGCAGGTCGGCCACCTTCCGCTCCTCCCACTCGGGGCCCCACCAGCGCCTGCCGGCCATCGCCACGCAGTGCGACACGATCCCCACGCCCCACCCCATCGCCGGCCACTGCACCCACCAGCCGCGGCCGGTGGCGGCGTCGACCAG
Source organism: Longimicrobium sp. (assembly GCA_036377595.1). Classification (NCBI taxonomy): domain Bacteria; kingdom Pseudomonadati; phylum Gemmatimonadota; class Longimicrobiia; order Longimicrobiales; family Longimicrobiaceae; genus Longimicrobium; species Longimicrobium sp. The sequence goes on from DASUYB010000013.1 coordinate 6,453, forward strand.
CGCCAGCAGCAGCATCACTCCCATGTACAGCGTGAGGTGGGAATAGAAGCCGCGCAACTCGGCCGCGTCGCGGTGCGCCCAGTCGATCCGTTCCTGCTCCGTCATCGTTCCCTCCCTTCGGGTTGAAACGCCTGCCGATCCAAGCTTATGCGGGAGATGCGGGGACGGATGTCGGGAGTGCGATGGATGCGCTGTCGGGCGGGAGGCCGCGTCGAGGCGAGGAAATGCCTCACACGGAGGGGGATGGAATCTCACGCGGAGCCGCGGAGGAGCATCGGCACCTCCTCCGCGTCTCCGCGCCTCCGCGTGAGATCTAACGATTTCTAATGTGATCGATTCGTGGCTGGCGCGCCGGGCGCGGAACATTAGAATCCCCCAATATCCCAGAACGTCCAATCCCCATGGACCGCTGGAGCCCGCGGATGAGCCGTCGTACCGTCGTACTGTGTGCCTGCGCCGCGATCGCCGCGTGCGCGCCGTCATCCCCATCTCCCACCCCCACACCCGCGCCGCCCGCCGCAGCCCCTGTGCCCGCAGCGGCGCCGGCGCCGCTGCGGACGGTGTCGCGCGACTCGCTGCGGCCGCGGCTGCCGACGGGTGCGACCCTCGACCCCGCCGCGCCGATGACCGACGTGGGGCCGATGCCGCTGGCCATGCTCCCCGCGCCCGAGGGCGACCGCGTGGTGATGCTGATCTGCGGGTGGCGGCAGCAGGGGCTGCAGGTGGCGGATCTCAACGGCCGCGTGCTGCAGACGGTCGACCAGCCCGCGGCGTTCGTGGGGCTCGCCTTTTCGCCGGACGGGCGCACGCTGTACGCGTCGGGGGGCAACCAGGACGTCGTCTACCGCTATGCCTGGGCGAACGGCGCGGCCACGCTGCGCGACTCGCTCGTCCTGGCGGTGAAGCAGCCGGGGAAGAGCGGGACGCGCTACCCGTCGGGGATCGGCGTCTCGCCCGACGGGCGGTGGCTGTACGTGGCCGAGAACCTGGCCGACTCGATGGCGGTGGTCGACCTCTCCACCGGCCGCGTCACGCGGCGCTTCGCCACGGAGCCGTATCCCTACGGCGTCGCCGTCGCCCCGGACGGGCGCGTCTACGTCTCCGCGTGGGGCGGGGCCACGGTGTCGGCGTTCGCGCGGCGCGGCGGCCGGCTCGTCTCCGCGGGGCGGATCGCCGTCGGCCGCCATCCCTCGTCGCTGCTGCTGAACCGCGCGGGGACGCGCCTCTTCGCCGCGTCGGCGTCGACGGACCGCATCGCCGTGGTGGACACGCGCACGCGTCGGGTGATCGCCCAGCTCGACGACGGGCCGCCGGCCGGGCCGCACGAGGGGAGCACGCCCAACGCGCTCGCCCTCTCCGCCGACGGCACGCGGCTCTTCGTGGCCGAGGGCGACGCGAACGCGGCCGGCGTGTTCGACCTCTCCGCGGCCACCTCGGGCATCCCCGCTGCGCGGGGGAACGACCGGCTGGCGGGGCGGATCCCGGCCGGGTGGTATCCCTCGGCGATCGCCGCGGTGGGCCGGACGCTGCTGGTCGCCAGCGGGAAGGGGCGGGGGACGATGGCGAACCCCGACGGGCCGCAGCCGACGGGGACCATCATGCACCAGGGCGGCCGCGGCAACACCACGCAGCGCCAGATCTCCGGCACGCTGATGGCGGCGCCGCTGGCGGGCGCATCCGGCGGCGAGCTGGCGGCGCTCACCGCGCGGGTGGCGCGGGCCAACGGGTGGGACCGGCCGCGCACCGCCTTCGCCTATCCCCCCTTCACCCACGTCATCTACGTCATCAAGGAGAACCGCACGTACGACCAGGTGTTCGGCGACCTGCCGGAGGGCGATGGGGACACCACGCTGCTCTTCTTCGGCCCGCGCTCGGCGCCCAACCACAAGGCGCTGGCGCGGCGCTTCGGGCTGTTCGACCGCTTCTTCGTGAACGCCGAGGTCAGCCCCGACGGCCACAACTGGTCCACCGCCGCGTACACGACCGACTACCTGCAGAAGACCGTGCCTTCGCAGTACTCCAGCCGCGGGCGGACGTACGACTACGAGGGGACGAACGGGGGATGGGAGGTGAGCGACATCCCCGGCGACGACGTGAACGAGCCGGCCAGCGGCTACCTGTGGGACCTGGCGGTGCGCAGGGGGATCACGCTGCGCAACTACGGCGAGTTCGTGGTCTCCGCGCGCAACGACAGCGGCCGCGTCACCCATTACGTGGGGACGAAGCGCGCGCTGGCGGGGACGACCCATCCCCGCTTCCCCGGCTTCGACCAGTGGATCCCCGACCAGCGGCGCGCGGACATCTGGATCGAGGAGCTGCGGGAGCACGCGCGGCGGGGGCAGATGCCGGCGCTGGAGATCGTGCGGCTGCCCAACGACCACACCTCGGGCGCGCGCGCCGGGGCGCCCACGCCGCGCGCGGCCTTCGCCGACAACGACCTGGCGCTGGGGCGGATGGTGGAGGCGCTCAGCCGCAGCCCGTTCTGGCGCAGCACGGTGATGTTCGTGCTGGAGGACGACGCGCAGAACGGCCCCGACCACGTGGACTCGCACCGCTCGCTGCTCCTGGTGATCAGCGCGTGGAACCGCCCCGGCACCGTCAGCCGCTTCGCCAACACGACGGACGTGATCCGCACCATCGAGGAGATCCTGGGGCTGCAGTCGCTCAGCCACTTCGACGGCTTCGGGCGGCCGCTGCGCGAGATCTGGGCGGCGGAGCCGGACCTGTCGCCGTACGCCGCCATCACCCCCGTCCAGCCGCTGGACGAGAAGAACCCGCCGAACACCGCGCTCGCCCGCGCCAGCGCGCGGCTCGACCTGCGCATGGAGGACGTGGCCGACGAGGAGCTCTTCAACCGCATCCTCTGGGAGGCGATCAAGGGCCCCGGCGTGCCCTATCCCGGCACGCGCCGCATGCCCGCGCTCGAGGCGATCGGACGGTAGAAGAAGGGGAAATCACACGGAGGGAACGGAGGAAACGGAGGGGCGAGTGAATCGTTCCTCCGTTTCCTCCGTTCCCTCCGTGTGATATGAGCCTCTTCTTTTCAGATCCTGATTCGCGGGCGGAGAGGTTGCGCGGATGTTGGAACCGGGCTTGCAAGTGCCTGCGCCGCCCCTGGTTGCGACGGGAACGTGTGGCGAAGGTGGGAGCGATGGCGATCAATGCGAAGGACGCGTTCCAGCTGGTCAAGCGCTCGGCGAAGGACTTCGGCGACGACGAGTGCCCGCGGATGGCGGCGGCGCTCGCGTACTACACCGTGTTCGCCCTGCCGCCGCTGCTGATCCTCATCCTGATGCTGGTGAGCGCGTTCGTCAGCCGCGACCAGGTGCAGGCCGCGCTCAGCGGCGAGGTGGGGCGGATGATGGGCGGCGACGGCGCGCGCATGGTGCTGACCATGATCACCCAGGCCAAGCAGCCCGGCGGCGGCCCCATGGGCACGATCCTGGGGATCGGCGCGCTGGTCCTGGGCGCCACGGGGGCCTTCCTGCAGCTGCAGGCCGCGCTCAACCGCGCCTGGGAGGTGGAGCCCGATCCCGAGGCCGGCGGGCTGAAGAACTTCATCACCAAGCGCGTGCTGTCGCTGGGGATGGTGCTGGGGATCGCCTTCCTCCTCCTCGTCTCCCTGGCCCTGAGCGCGGCGCTCTCCGCCGTCGGCCACTGGATCGGCGCGCTGATCCCCGGCGGGTCGCAGGTGGTGGCGTGGATCGTCGGCGAGCTGGTGGCCATCACCGTGGTCTTCCTCCTCTTCGCCGCCATCTTCAAGGTGCTGCCGGACGCGGAGATCGCCTGGAAGGACGTGTGGGTGGGCGCGCTGGTGACGGCGGTGCTGTTCGAGGTCGGCAAGGCGGCGCTGGGCATCTACCTGGGGAACAGCAACCCGGGGAAGGCGTACGGCGCGGCCGGGTCGCTGGCGGTGATCCTGGTGTGGATCTACTACTCGGCCATGATCGTGCTCTTCGGCGCCGAGTTCACGCAGACCTGGGCCACCACCCGCGGCGAGGGGATCCGCCCCGAGGAGGGAGCCGTGGCGATGGCCGACGACGCGGGCGACGCCTCCCGCCCGCGCGCGGCCGCAACGGAGCGCGCCCGCGGCTCGCGCAGGGAGGGAGATCGCGATCGCGGCGCGCGGACGACGGCGATCCCGCGGCAGGAGCCGGTGTCGACGCCCGCGCAGGTCTCCGAGCGCGCGATGGCCGCCGCGAAGCGCGATCGCGAGCCCGAGCACACGCCCGAGAACGAGCGCGGCCTCCCCGGCGGAGGCGTGGGCCGGCGCGAGGCGGTGGGCGGCTCCGGCATCCACCCCGTCTCCGCGGGCGACCTGCCCAAGGGCGCCGAGCCCCGCGCCCCCGGCCAGATCGCCGAGCCAAGGCGGCGCGAGGACGACGTGGCGTGATCGCGTGAGCTGACGAAAGGATCACACGGAGGAAACGGAGGGAACGGAGGACCGCGATGAGTTCTCCGTTTCCTCCGTTCCCTCCCTGTGATCCTTTCTGTTCCGTCTTGTATCGGCGGAGACGGGACTTAGCTTGTGGCAGCCGATTCCTCGTCCATCCCCCGTCCGCAGAGCGATGCCGTCATCCCCACCCGAATCCCCCGATCCCCAGGCGCAGGCCGAGCCGCGGCGGATCGAGCTGAGGTACCGCGCGTGGAACGAGGGGCGGCCGCCGCGCCGCATCCGCCTGGCCATCCCCGGCTGGGCGGGTGAGGAAGGCGCGGCGGAGGACGGCGCGCGCCCGCAGCCGTGGCACTGCCGTCCGTTCGTGGACGCGGCCACGTACGGCATCGAGCTGGTCTACGCGTTCGAGACGGAGTGCCGCGTGACTCGCGGCGGCGACGGCGTGGTGCGCTTCGAGGGCGATTTCTCGGACGAGATCGCGCGGGCGGAGGGGAAGGGGCAGCGGGTGGAGGTCCCCTTCGGCACCTTCGCGCCGCACCACTACGGGATGACCACGGCCATCGACATCCTGCCGCCACCCGGCTACGTGCTGCGCATCGAGTCGCATCCGCGCTTCTATACCGACACCACCGGCGAGGTGCCGTGCGCCGTTCCCGGGCACATCGAGCGCTTCTGGCCGCGGATGTTCTTCGCCGTGTTCAAGGCGCCGCGCCCCGGCGAGACGCACGTGTTCCGCAACGGCGAGCCCTTCGCCCAGCTGCTGGTCGTCCCCGCCGCGGCGACCTACGCGCTGACGCCGATGGACGCGCCGCAGGCGGAGGACCGCGCCACGCAGGACCACCAGATGTCGTCGCTGCAGTGGCTCGTGGCCAAGCACATCTGGAAGGCGGACAACGGCCTCTGGTTCGACGACAAGTACAAGCAGCTGCTGCGCATCTACCGCGCATCGGGGCTCGACGGCGTGCGCGAGCACCTGCGCGGGCTCGCCGTGCTGGCGCGCCTCGGCGGCAAGGGCGATCGCCCCTCCCCGAACGCCGGGGGCACGGAGCCGGGCGGGTAAACGGGTGGAGTGGGCCGCCGGGCTGATTTTTGCAGTCATTTTCTCCCGCCCACCGCGATCCGTTCGACCTGCGACCGATCCCTTCCATGCGTCCCATGCCCAAGCGAACGGCGGTGCTGCTCGCCGCGGCGGTGGCTGTACGCGCCGCCGGCGTCCACGCCCAGGCCGGCAGCGCGCCGGTACTCCCCGCCCACGCGGATACCGCGTGGAGCGCGGTGTTCCGCATGGACCTCGACACGGCGCGCGCGGTGATCGCCGCCAACCACCCCGGCGCCGTGGACGCGCGCAACCCTGCCTTCCGCCGCACGCTGGAGTCGGCGTACCGCGAGGCGCGGGCGGCCGCGCCGGGCGTGAACAGCTACGCGTCCTACCGCATCGCTCTGTCGCGCTTCGGCAACCGCTTCCAGGACGCGCACCTCAACATCGGTGGCACCCGGCCCGTGGCGCAGCTGCGCGAGGCGGGGCTCTATCCCGTGTATCGCGGTGGCGCCTTCGTGGTGCGCGAGGCCGACGAGCGCTACGGTGCGCAGGCCGCGGAGCTGCGCGGGGCGATGGTGGAGGCGTGCGGGGGAGTGCCGGCCGCGCGGGTGTTCGCCGACCGGGTGCTGTCGTGGCGCGGCCGGCCCGGCGTGCAGGCCGACTGGCACACCTACGCGCCGCTGCTGCTGGTGGACTACGGCCCGCCCACGCCGCCGGGGCCGGCCGAGTGCCGCTTCCGCGCGGGCGGCCGCGCCATCACCCTCCCCCTGCAGTGGCGCGACGCCGCTCCGCAGGAGGTGCGCGCGCGGGTGCTGCGCGTGGCCGCGCTCCCCGTGCTGCGCCCGGCGCTGGAGCGGATGGACGGCGGGCGGACGCTGTGGGTGAACGTCCCCAGCTTCTACGCGTCGGCCGACAGCGAGGTGGCGGCGATGAACGCGCTGACCGACTCGCTGCGCGCGGAGACGGAGCGCAACCGCGGGTGGGGGGTGATGGTGATCGACCTGCGCGGCAACTCGGGCGGGTCGTCGGTGTGGGCCGACCAGGTGGCGTCCGCCGTCTTCGGCAAGCCGTGGGTCGACGCCGCCCGCGCCTACCTCCGCGACGGCGTCTACACCGAGTACCGCGTGTCGCGCGACAACGTGGAGACGGCGCGCGCGGCGGTGCGCGAGTCGGAGCAGCGCCACGGCGCCAACAGCGAGGCGGTGGCCGACGCCCGCGCGCTGGCCGACTCGCTGGCGGCGGCGCTGGCCCGCGGAGACGCGCTGTACGGCCACGCCGCGCGCCGCACCGGCGTGCCGCTTCCCGCGCCGCCGGCTGTCCCCGGGCGCGTGGTGGTGGTCACCACCGCCTCGTGCTTCAGCGCCTGCCTGGACTTCCTCGACGTCGTCCGTCTCCATCCCGCCATCGTCCAGGTGGGCGAGACGACGGGCGTGGACACCGACTACATGGAGAACTGGGGCCGCCCCCTCCCCAGCGGCCTCAGCTCCATCGGCTACCCGATGAAGGTGTACCGCAACCGGCGGCGGCTGAACAATCAGGCATACGCGCCGCGGGTCCCCTATCCCGGCGAGATCGGCGACACCGGGGCGCTGCGCCGCTGGATCCTGGCCGGGTACGCGCGCTGGTGATCCGCCTCGCTTCGCGGCGAGACACCATCCCCAAACGACGGCGGCCGCGCATCGGAAGAAGCGCGGCCGCCGTGCCGTGCGGGGTGCCCATCACGCATAGTACCGGTAGACCGTGTCGTTGATCATCGGCTCCTGCTGCTTCGGCGGGCACGTGCAGCTGTAGCAGTTCTGGTTGACGTCGGTCTCGCCGCCAGCCACCTGGTCCAGCTCCTCGACCTCGAGCGAGTCGACGTCGATGGCCTCGGGGTCCAGCCGCTTCTTCTCGGTCATTGCGTCCTCCTCCGCGATAGGGAAGGGGTGGTGGGCCGCGCCCGCTCGCGCGGTGTGGCATGGGCCACGCCGGGGGGCGCCGGGGAAGCGTGGATCGATCCGGGAATTCCCACGAACGGGAGGTCATCCCGGTCGTGGGTCCGGGGTGCGGGAGCGGCCGTCCGCCCCGGGAGGGGGAGGACGGCCGCTCCGGCCACCGTTGCGCGGCTCACACCAGGATCGGCTCGGCCGGGGCCTGCTGCCTGGGCGGGCAGGTGCAGCTGTGGCAGTTCTGGTTGATGTCGGTCTCGCCGCCGGCCACCTGGTCCAGCTCCTCCACCTCGAGCGAGTCGACCTCGATCTCCTCGGGGTTCATCCGCTTCTTCTCCGTCATCACCGCCTCCACGGGTTGATGGTTGGGTCCCTCCCCGGCAGGCCGCCGGTGCGTACGGCGCGGCCGGCCCGCCGGCGCGTCGGGGGCCGGCCCTACTCCGCCGCTCCCTCGGGCACGGGCCCGCACTCCAGCGACAGCGCGCATGCCAGCCAATGGCAGGTGACGCTGCACTGGCAGGTGCAGGTGCCTTCGTTGATGTTTCCCACCTCGTCGGCCGTGACCAGGTAGTCGAGCTCGTGCACTTCGAGCGACTCGACCACGATCTCCTGCGGCCGCAGGCTGATGCGATGCTTCATGGACGCCGCCTTTGCCGTCATGGGCGCTCCCGGCGGGAGGGGACCGTCCCCGCGCCGCCATCGGGGGAAGATTCCCGGATCCGGGCAATCGCGTCTCGCGATGCCGCGGCCCGGCGCGTGCGTGGAGACGCGAGGCTTCCGGCCGGGCCGGCTCCGGGAGGACGTCGACCCGGCGTCGCCGGGCGGACGGAGCGGAGGTGGGGACGGTGGAACGGCCGTCCCGCCGCCGGACGGGCGGCGGCGGGGGCGATCCGCCGGTGCCGCGGCGGACCGGGATGGCTCCCGGGCCCCGCGGCGCTACGCCGGGTGGGTGCGGCTGTAGCAGTTCCTGTTTTCGTCCAGCGCGCCGCCTGCCGCGGCGTCGGGCGCTTCGGCCTCGACCGGGTCGGCGTCGCGCTCCCGCGGGTCGAGCATCCGCGGCTCCGCCATGGTGTGCCCGGCCGAGCGCAAGGCCGCCACGGCGGCCTCGTGCCGGGGGCCGGTTACGCCAGGACGACGGTGTCGCCCGGATCCCGCGCGGGGCAGGTGCAGCTGTAGCAGTTCTTGTTCACGTCGGTCTCGCCGCCCGCCACCTGGTCCAGCTCCTCGACCTCGAGGGAGTCGACGTCGATCTGTTCGGGATCGAGCTTCCTGGGTTCGGACATGGGGTCCTCGTCGTGAAGGGGGTGAGGGGGCCCGGAGCACGCCGGGCCCCGTGCGCGCGACTACACCAGGATCACCGTGTCGCCCGGGTCGCGCGGCGCCGGGCAGGGTGAGGGAGGAAGGTTCCGGCGCGGACCGGGACGTGGTCCGCGCCGGGCGGGGGCTACACGAAGATCGGCTCCTTCTGCGCCGGCGGGCAGGTGCAGCTGTGGCAGTTCTGGTTGACGTCGGTCTCGCCGCCGGCCACCTGGTCGAGCTCCTCCACCTCCAGCGAGTCCACTTCCACCGCCTCGGGGTCCAGTCGCTTCTTGTCGGACATCGTCCCGTCTCCTCGCTGGGATGAATGGGGGGCGCCGGGGGTCGGCGCTCCCGGGTGGCGCGGCCCGGACGGCCGCGGTCAGGCCTGCGCGGCCGCCAGGGCCGGGGCGGCCGCCGCCGCCCGCGCCCGGTCGTGCTCCGCCAGGGTAAAGCGCATCTCCTGCTTGAGCGTGCCCTTGATCCCGCAGCAGGTGCGGCGGTTGTCGGTGATGCGGGTGAGCGGGCAGTGCGCGCCCTGGCACACCGGCAGGACGTGGCAGTGCTGGCAGAGCTGGTCGGTCTCGTAGGCGGGGTTCACCCAGCGGAGCATGTGGTCGTCCTTCAGCTCCAGGGTGCCGTCGGGAAGCACCTTCCCCACCACGTTGCTGGCCTCCTCGTACAGCGCCACCGTGCACTTCATCAGGTCGCCGTGCGCGCCCACGATGAAGGAGTACGGGCGCGCGGCGTAGCACACGCCGCTGCCCAGCGTGGCCATCTGGTGGATCCCGCCCTCCTGCGTGAGCCCCACCTCGTCGGCCTTCTTCTGGAGCATCTGCGCCACCCGGCGGTCCTCGCCCAGCCCGCAGGTGTCGAGGTTGTCGTCGTTGCTCCCGCCCCACTTGCCCACGGCGCGGAAGCGCAGCACGAAGCGCGGGTCGCCGGCGAAGTCCTCGGACAGTGCCTCGAGGAAGGCGCCCAGGCGGGGGAAGTTCCTGTGGTCGAAGTTGACGCGGACCTTGACCTTGAACTCCTCGCCGCGGCGATCGCGCAGCGAGCGCAGGTTGTCGAGGATGGTGGAGTAGGTGCCGCTGCCGTCGCGCCCCACGCGCTTGCAGTCGTGGTCCTCGGGGAGGCCGTCGATGGTGATCTGCCAGTCGCGCAGCCCCCACCCCAGCAGCCTGGTGGCCCGCTCCTCGGTGAGGAGGTAGCCGTTGGTGGTCATGTGCTGGCGGTAGTGTATCCCGTGCTGGCGCGAGACGTCGTGGAACACCGGCGCCAGCTCCTCCACCGCCTCCCACCCGTACAGCGGCTCGCCGCCGAACCACGACACCTGCAGCTCGCGCAGCGTGGGGGCGCGGTTCCGCGTCAGCGCCATCAGCCCCTGGCGCACCTCGGGCGTCATGGTGCCGCGGGCGAACTTCTCGTAGCAGTAGACGCAGCGGAAGTTGCAGTCCTCGCTGGTCAGCAGGATCAGCTCGAGCTTGTCGGTCCTCCACTGCTCCTGCGCCCAGCGGTAGCGGAAGCGGTCCATCTCGCTGACCGTGTCGCGCACGAGGTAGCCGCGCCGGTGCAGGTACTCGCCGGTGGAGTCCAGCTTGCCGCGGCTGCCGCCCGAGTCCAGCCAGGCCAGCACGCGGTCGGCGTCGCGCGCGCCGAACACGCTGATGGCGCCGGTGAAGGTGTTCCACAGGATGAGCCGGCCGTCCTCGACCACCGTGCGCGCGTTGTAGCGCGAGGGCACCCAGCGCTGGCCCGGCGTGTAGCCGAGCTTGACCAGCGTCACGGGCGTCTCGGGCGCGCCGCGGTCGTACGGCGACACCTGCATGTCGATGGTCGGCTTCATCGCGGGGATCTCCATGCTGTCCTGGGGTGCCCGGCCGGCGGCGCCGGGTAGGCGGGGAATGGGCAGGAGTCAGGCCGATTCTGGCGTTAAATGCAAGCCATTGTCACGTATGCGGTTGGTCGTTCCGACGGGGATCGGCCGGCGCGCTCCGTCCAGCGGCCCGGGTCTACTCCTAGAGCCCCGGCTCTACCCGCGCCCCGCTTCTCCACGGTTCGATGGGCGCCCATCTCGCCGCCTCGGCGGAGGAGAAATCAAAAGCCCCCGCAGGTGCGGGGGCGCGTGCAGGAGACTGTTCGTCATACGAGATCCATAAAAAACAATCTCACGGAGGGCACGGAGAACACGGAGGCACAGAGAACCGATCGCAGTTCTCCGTACCTCCGTGTTCTCCGTGCCCTCTGTGAGAGATCAGGGATCCCTGCTACACGAGCGGCATTCGGGATTCGCGACCGGACCCAGGGCTCAGGACTTCCGTCGAGAGCTCACCCGGCCTGGCGCGAGAAGGACTCCGGCTTCAGGCGGTGATGGCGGAGGAAGTCCATGAACTTGAGATAGTCGGCCGCGTCCACGCCGATGCGGCGGAGCAGGCGCTTGTAGCTGCCGTTGCTCTCGGCCAGACCGCGCTGCAGGATCGCGCGCACCTCGCCGCGGCTGATCTCGCGCTCCATGAACGGCTCGCGCACCACGTCCCAGAAGCTCTCGCCGCCGCGCGACATGCGCTCCCACGCCTCGGCCGCCGCGTCGCCGCCGGGACGGGGGGCGGGGGCGTGGCCGTTGCTCCCGGCGGGCGCGTGGCCGTTGCCGCCGGGCGCCGGCGCCGCGTGCGCGGCAGAGCTCTCCAGCGCGGGGATCAGCTCGTCGACGGTGATCTCGCGCCCCTCGGCCAGGTGGAAGCCCATGTCGATCAGCCCGTTCAGCTCGCGCACGTTGCCGGGCCAGTGGTAGCGCCCCAGCAGGTCGTGCGCCTCGGACGACAGCGTCTTGCAGCTGCCGTGCGAGGCCAGCCCCGCCAGGCAGTGGGTGGAGATGAGCTCCCAGTCGGTCCCCCGCTCGCGCAGCGCGGGAACGTGGATCCAGAAGTAGCGCAGGCGATAGAACAGGTCCTCGCGGAAGGTGCCCGCCTCCACCATCGGCCGCAGGTCGCGGCTGGTGGCGGCGATCACCCGCACGTCCACGTAGCGCACCACCGATCCCCCGACGGGGACGACCTCGCCCTCGCTGAGCGCGCGCAGGAGCATGGCCTGCGCGGCGGGCGACAGCTCGCCCACCTCGTCCAGGAACACCACGCCCCCGCTGGCTTCCTCGAAGATCCCGCGGTGGTCGTTCACCGCGCCTGTGAAGCTGCCCTTGCGGTGGCCGAACAGCTCGCTGGCCATCAGGTTGCCGTCGTGGTACTGCGCGCAGTTCACGCGCACGAACGGGCGTCCCCGGCGCGGGCCCAGGAGGTACAGGGCGCGGGCGAACAGCTCCTTTCCCGTCCCCGTCTCGCCGGTGAGCAGGATGGGCGCGCTGGAGGCGGCGAAGCGCTCGAGCTTGCGCTGCGACTCGAGGAGCGCGGCGTCGCGGCCGATGAGCGTGACGGCGTGGGCCGCGCCCCAGCTTTCCACCGAGCGCAGGCGCACCGCCTCGGCCAGCGGCGAGAGCGCGCCGGCGGGGGGTACGGGTCCGGCAGGGTGGGTGCGCGGGCTCACCGCGGCCTCAAACGCACGAAGCCGCCCGGGTCCACAGTGCGCCATGACGGGCGCATCCGTGTTCCTCGGCGGCTTCAACAGCAGGGCGAGACAGACACCGGGGCGCGCAACTCCCCCGGCGGTGTGAGGGTGGAACTGTCATCTGCCCTCGCGAGACGCGGAGACCCGGCCGTGAGGAGGGCCGGGGGATCGACATCCCCTGGGGGAGATCAGGATAAGCCTCAAGAGCGCGGCTGTCAATGAACAGTCGTGAAAAATGTGCTTTCTGAACGCGGTTCTACACCATTTGTCCAAGGACGGCGGCGTGAACGGTACAGACGCGCCATCGCATCCTCCGACGCCAGCGCTTCCAGCGGCAGCGCGAAAAGAGCGGCGAGGAGCGCGCCCCGCTCCGCGGACCCGCCGCGGGCACGGCGCGCGGCGTCCCATTCGCCCAGCGCGGTGACCGCGGCGTGCGCCATCGAGCGCAGCACCGCGAAGGCACCCTCTCCCAGGGCGCCGCGATAGTTGGCCAGGCGCCCGCCGGGGCGGAAATGGGGATGGTCCTCGATTCCCAGGAAGCGCAGCGCCCAATCGGAGCGGTAGCGCCCGGCGGCGGCGGTGATCCCCGCGAAGTCGGCCACGATCTCGTCGAGCGCGTGGGTCCGCATCGCCCCCAGCACGCGGCGGCAGAAGTAGTGCGCCGCCTCGTGCTCCAGGCGGATGGCCAGCGAGAGCGCGTCCCACCTCTCCGGCTCCATCCCCATCTCCCGTGCCGAGACGCCGCTGTACGGGCCGGGGGAGAGGATCACGAAGCGGTCCTGGTACAGCTCCTTGCGGGGGATTATCTCTCGCCACGCCGCGCGCCATCCCTCACCGTCTCCCGGATGATCCGCCTCCCACGCCCGCCGCAGCGCGGCGATGCGGTCCCAGTTGGCGAACCCCGCCACCATCAGCGCGCCCATCGAGTCGGGGATGGGGTCGGGCTCGCCATGCCGCGCCAGCGCGCGGACCAGCGTGGCGAAGTCGTCGCGGCACCCGGCGGCGAGGACGGGGAGGCGTCCCGCGGGGGTGGGATGGACAAAGAGACGGAGCGCGTCCGGCCGCGCGAGCTCCACGCCGGGCCCGTCCGGCGGCGGCGCGCCGCGTAGGGTGGACGCGCGGTACGCCTCCGTCTCGCTCATCCCCCTGGCGATGGGGAAGGCGAGCTGGGGGAGGCGCGCGCGCAGCACGGGCCAGGCGCCGCGCGCCTCCGCCTCGGCCTGGTAGCCGAGCCACGCAGCGGCGAACGGTTCGTCGGGGAGGGGGAGCGCGGGTGGGCGCGGGGGGCGGCGGAGGTGGACGCGGGTGTACGCCAGCAGCTCCTCCACCTCGGCGGGGCCGGCGCCGTGGCTGCGGTGGACCGCGGCGCGGAAGGCCGCCCCGCGCGCGCTCACCGCTGCCCCCGCGCGGCCAGCGTCTCGGGCGGGGGCGCGGCGGTGCCGGCCGCGTAGTCGAGGTAAACGAAGCGGCCGCCCTGCACGGTGATGGTGGTGATGGGCTTGGTGGGGAGGTCGCCGTTGGCGTCGTAGGTGAAGGGGCCGGTGACGCCCGCCCAGCCGCGGGTGGCGTGCAGCGCGGCGGCCACGCGGTCGGGCGCGGTGCTCCCCGCGCGGGCGATGGCGTCGGCCAGGACGCGGACGGCGTCGTAGCCCAGCGCGGCGGCGGCGTCGGGCGGGCGGCCGTAGCGCGCGCGGAAGGCGGCGCCGAAGCGGCGCACCTCGTCGCGCGGCGCGTCGGGGTGGAAGGCCGCCACGATCGTCGTTCCCTCGGCCGCGGCCCCGGCGGCCATCAGGTCGGGAACGCCGAGCGCGTCGCCGCCCAGCACGGGCTGGGTGATGCCGCGGCGTCGCGTCTCGGACAGGAAGGTGGCGGCGTGCGGCGTCTCGCCGGCCAGAAGGATGGCGTCGAAGTCCAGCTGCTTCCACTCGTCGAGCAGGGGATCGAGCGCCGAGGCGCCGGGCGCGGCGTTGGGGTCGTAGCTCTGCCGCGCGGCGATGCGGATCCCCAGCTCGCCGGCGTGCTCCTCGAAGGCGTTGGCCAGCGAGCGGCCGTAGGCGTTGCGCACGTAGTAGATGGCGATGCTGCGCCAGCCGCGGCGGTGCGCGACGTCGGCCAGCTGCGCCCCCGCGGCCACGTCGCTGAAGGTGCCGCGGAAGACGTGCGCGTAGCGCGAGCGCGTGAGCTCGGGATCGGTCGCCGCGGGCGCGAGGAGGACGACGCCCGCCAGGTCGTAGATGGGCGCGGCGGGGATGGTCACGTACGACTGGAGATGGCCGATCACGGCAACGACGCCGGGGTCCTCGGCGAAGCGCTGGGCCACGAGGCGGCCCTCGTCGACGGATTCGTGGTCGTCGGCCGCGAGGATGCGGATGCGCCGGTGGAGGACGCCGCCCCTGGCGTTGACCTCGTCGACCGCCATGTCGAGCCCCTGGCGGTAGAGGAGCTGGCTGCGCGCGGCCCACGGCCACGCCGCGCCGATGACGACGTCGCCCTTGCCGGACTCGGCGCGGCGGAGGCGCTCGGCCGCGGGGTCGGCGGTGCCGCCGCACGCCTGCAGCGTAGCCAGCGCCGCCAGTGCGGCGAGCGCGGCGGCGATGCGGGCGCCGGGGAGCGAGCGGAACGTGCGCATCGGCACCGCCTTCGGAGGGGGAAGCCCGGCTCCATCTCGGATCGAGACGGGCGAATGAATTCGCGGCAACAACGGCCCGAAGTCCGCCTTCGCGGACTCCCGCGGCGGCATCCGCGCGGACGGGACGCATCGAGGCGGAGACGGGCATCCCGAAACTGCATCGACGCGTCAGCGCGGCATCGACCGGGGCAAGTCGATGACCGGCGGCAACCTCGATCCCATCTACCCAAACGTCCGCGCGGCCGTCCGCCGGGTCCCCGGGTTGAAACCCGGGGCTGGAACTGCGGGAAGTCCGCCTTCGCGGACTGCGCGGAGACGGTCGAGCGCGCTAGGGGCGTCGATCCAGCGCACTCACGCACTCACGCACCCGCGCACTCAGCACTCAGCACTTCCCCTACGCGATCTGCCTTCGCGCCAATTCCCGGAACGGCCCGTCCACCGCCATCAGCTCGTCGTAGCGCCCCGACTGGACGACGGTGCCGCGCTCGATCACGCAGATGCGGTCGGCGTGCACGATGGTGCTCAGGCGGTGCGCGATCACCAGGCGGGTGGCGCGCAGGCCGGCCAAGGAGTCGCTGACGATGGCCTGGGTGCGGTTGTCGAGCGCGCTGGTGGCCTCGTCGAAGAGGAGGATGCGCGGGCGCGTGACGATCGCCCGCGCGATCATCAGCCGCTGCCGCTGGCCGCCGGAGAGCGTCGTCCCGCCCTCGCTCACCATCGTGTGCATCCCCATCGGCATGGCCTTGATGTCGGCGTCCAGCCCGCTCATCCGCGCCGCCTCCCACGCGTCCTCGAGGTTCGCGCCGGTGGAGCCCACGATGTTGGAGAAGAGGTCGCCCGGCATCAGCCGCCCGTTCTGCAGCACTACCCCGATCTGCCGCCGCAGCAGCAGCACGTCCACCCCGCCCAGCTCCTGCCCGTCGAAGAAGATCGACCCCGACTCGGGCTGCTCGAAGCCCAGCAGGAGGCGGAAGAGGGTGGACTTGCCCGACCCCGACGGCCCCACCAGCGCCACGAACTCGCCCGGCTCGGCATGGAACGACAGGTCGTCGAGCACGTAGGCGCCGTCCTCGGCGTAGCGGAAGAAGAGGTGCTGCACCGAGACCTCGCCCTGCAGCACGCCCGGGTCCGCGCGCCCCGCGTCGATCTCGGGCTCGGCCTCGAGGATCGGCCGCGCGATCTCGTACTGGGGGATGGCGGAAAGCGCCTGGGTGACGGCGATGCTGGTGCTGAGCAGCGCCGCGGTGAAGGAGCCGAAGGCGGCCATGAACGCCAGGAAGTCGCCCGTGCGCATCCCGTCTTCCTTCCCCACCATCCCCGCCGCGATGGCGAAGACCACGGCCTGCGCCAGCACCGGGAAGCCGGAGTTGAAGGAGGCCAGCCCCCCCGCCGCGCGGCGCACCGCGTACCTCAGCCGCCGCTGCTCGGCGAAGCGGTCGGCCCACAGCCCGAACGCGCGGGCCTCGGCCGCGGCGGCGCGCAGCTTGGCGATCCCCGTGAGCAGCTGCAGCACCACCCCCTCGATCTCGGCCTGCAGCCGGCTGAGCACCCGCTGCCGCCGCAGCTGCACCACGCTGCTGGCCACGGTCGCCACGACGAGAAGAGAGGCGAGGAACGTCGCCCACAGCGCCAGCCTGCCGCTGTAGTGGAAGAGCAGGGCGAAATTGAAGAGGGAGAAGAGAAGCCCGAGGAGCGCCGTGGCGGATGCGCCCGATAGCGCCTCGCGGATGGCGTCGACGCCCATGGCGCGCGAGGCCAGGTCGCCCGCGGCGCGCGCGCGGAAGAAGTTGGGCGGCAGCGACAGGAGGCGGTCCCACACGGCTCCCTGCACCGCGCTTCCCGCCTTCCCCTCGATGCGCGTGAGGGCGACGGCGCGGGTGAGCTGGAAGAGCGCGGCGGCCACGGCCACCGCCAGGAGGACGGCGGTGAGCTGCGCCAGCTGCGCCCGCTCCGCCCCCGGGATCACCGAGTTGAAGAGCAGCCCCGTGGCGACCGGGGGCGCCATCGCCAGCGCGCCGCCGGCCGCGCCCACGGTCAGCAGCGTGGCCAGGTCGCGCCCGCACCCCCGCACCCCGTGCCGCAGGAGCCCCAGGATCCCCACCGGCCCCGGCGCGAAGGGGCGGTAGAACGACCAGGCGAAGGGGGAGAGGGTGCCCGCCTCCTTCGCGTCCATCGGGGTCCGCGTGCGGTCTGTAGGGTCGCACAGCACGTAGCGGTTCCCCCGCTCGGGGAGGAGCGCCACGGCGCGGAGGCCGTTCTCGCGCACCGCCAGCATCGGCCCGCCGTCGCGGCGCCACCAGTCGTCGCGCAGCATCACCTTGCGCGTCTGGTAGCCCGACGCGCGCGCGATGGCCGCCAGGTCGCCCGTCACCGACGCCGGCGGGGGGCGGACGGTGAGCCCCTGCGCCTCGGCCACCAGGCGGCAGGCGGCCAGGAGGGCGTTCTCCTCCTCGCCGGGGGCGCGCAGCCGCATCCCTCCCTTCAGCCGGCGCGGATCGATGACCGTGGCCAGCCGCCCCGTGGCCCGCGCCAGCACCGCCCGGTCGAGCGCGGCGCGCCGGCGCAGCCGCTCGCGCCCCGTCTTCTCCTCCGCCTCCGCCATCACCCCGGCGGCGGCCAGGACGAGGTCGTGCAGCCGCTCGAGCCCCACCCACGCTTCCGCGGCGGGGGGCATCGCCGTCCCCGCCGTCACCCGCGCCTCGTTCTCCGCCGTCACCCACGCCGGCGCGGCGATGGGGACGGTGGCGCCGCCGTTCAGCGGGAGCGCGCGCATCGACAGCAGGTAGGTCGTCCCCTCGCCGTGGCGGAGCCAGGCCACGCCGACGGGGCGCACCGTGGCGCCGGCGGCCAGCGTGCGGGTGCCGCCCGGCGCCAGGTCGTCGGAGCGGCGGGGGACGGCGTCGCGGGCGATCCCCGCGCAGAGCGCCGCGGCCCACCCTTCCACCGCGTGCACGGCCGCCTCGCGCTCGGCCCCGTCCGCGGCAAGGCGGAGATGCCCCTGCGCCAGCGCCAGCAGCCGCGTCCCCGCCGCGGCGGCCGCCAGCAGCCCCATCCCGTGCGCCCCGGCCGACGCGCCGAGGCCCAGCAGCGCGCCGCCGGACTCCACGCGCACCAGGTGGCGGCGCGGCCCGTACGGCTCGGCGTCGCGCACGCGCACGGCGAACACGTCCACGTGCCCCTGCGCCACCAGCCACGCGGTGTCGCCGCCCAGCAGGAAGGGCCGCGGGGCGGACACGGGCGCGCCGTGCGCCGCGAAGAGCGAGCGGAGGGCGGGCGCGCTCACTCGGCCTCCAGCAGCGCGCGGTAGGGGCCGCCGGCGGCGTACAGCTCGTCGTGCGTTCCCCGCTGCACCACCTTGCCGCGCTCCAGCACCAGGATCTCGTCGGCGTCGCGGATGGTGCTGAGGCGGTGGGCCACGATCAGGCAGGCGCATCCCCGCCGGCGCAGCGCGTCGTCCACCGCCGCCTCGGTGGGGGGATCGAGCGCGCTCGTCGCCTCGTCGAGGACGAGAAGCGAGGGATTGCCCACCAGCGCGCGGGCGATCTCCAGCCGCTGGCGCTGGCCGCCGCTGAAGTTGCGCCCCGCCTCCTCCACCCGCCCGTGGTAGCCCCCCGGGCGCGCGGTGATCTCGTCGTGCACGCAGGCGTCCCGCGCGGCGCGCACCAGCTCGGCCTCGGACACGCCGGGGTCCCACAGCGCCAGGTTGTCGCGCACGGTGCCGGCGAACAGGAACACGTCCTGGTCCACGAAGGCCAGCGACGAGGCGATGGCCGCCGGCGCCAGCGCGTCGCGCGGGCGGCCGTCCAGCAGCACCTCGCCCGCCCAGGGGTGGTGGAGCCCGGCCACCAGGCGCGCGATGGTCGACTTCCCGCACCCCGACTCGCCCACGAGCGCGATCCGCCGCCCCGGCTCGAGGACCAGCGACAGGCCGTCGATCAGCGGCGGCTCCAGCGGGCTGTAGCCGAAGGTCACCCCGCGCAGCTCCAGCCGCCCCTCCAGCCGCGGCGCCTCTTCGGCCTCGTCGGCCGCGAAGGCGCCGGCCATGGGGTCGGGAGTGGCGTTCAGCACGTCGTCGAGGCGCGCCAGCCCGCCCTTCACCTCCTGCAGCGTCCCCCCCAAGTCCACCAGGCGGTTGACGGGAGAGATGAAGGCCAGGAGAAGGGCCTGGAGGGCCACCAGCATCCCCATGCTCAATCTCCCGTCCATCACCCGCACCCCGCCGATCCCCAGCAGCAGCGCGGTGTTCACGGCCATCAGGAAGGGGGGGACGACGGAGAGGAGATGGGTGTACAGCGCCAGCTCCTGCTGCGCGTTGACCACCTTGGCCTGCTGCCCCGCCCAGCGGCTGAAGAAGGCCGCCTCGCTCCCGGTGGCCTTCAGCGTCTCGATGGTCTGCAGCCCGCCCATGGCCACGCCCATCAGCTTGCCGCGGTCCTGCTGCAGCCGCTGCGAGATGTCGGTGCGCCGCCGCGACACCCAGCGCAGCGCGAGGACGTTGAGCGCGGCCACGGTCACGCCCAGCCCCGCCAGGAGGAGGTCGTACTGCACCATCACCGCGGCGTAGAAGGCGATCACCAGCAGGCTCAGCAGCGTGGTGGCCAGCTCGCCGGAGAGGAGCTGGGCCACGCGGTCGTTGATGGCCACGCGCGAGCTGATCTCGCCCGCGAAGCGCTGGGTGAAGAAGCCCACGGGAAGGCGGAGGACGTGCCAGAGGAAGCGCCCCGAGCTTCCCAGCGCCAGCCGCGTTTCCAGCCGCAGGAGCTGCCGCTGCTGCAGCCAGGTGAGCCCGCCCATCACCAGCCCCGCCGCGGCCATCGCGACGAGGAGGGGGAGGGTCCAGGCGGAGAGCCCTTTCACCAGCACCTGGTCCACGAACACGCGCGAGAAGGCGGGGGCGACGAGGCCGGGGACGACCAGCACCGCGCCCGCCGCCACCGCGAACGCCACCGCCGCCTGCGCGCCGCGGAGGCGCCCCCGCAGCGACTGCACGATCCCGGGGAGCGCGCCGCCGCGGGCGAACGCCTCGCCCGGGCGGAAGGTGAGGACCACGCCGGTGAACGCCTGGTCCAGCTCCTCAAGCGTGACGCGGCGTGGGCCGGTGGCGGGGTCGTTCAGGTACGCCCATCCCTTGCGGAACCCCTCCAGCACCACGAAGTGGTTGAAGTTCCAGTGCAGGATCGAGGGTACCGGGAGGTCGCGCAGCTGCGCCGGCTCCTTCTTGAACCCCTTGGCCACCATCCCGTAGCGGACGGCGGCCTTGACCATGTTGCTGGCCTTGCTCCCGTCGCGGCTGACGCCGCAGGCCAGGCGCAGCTCCTCGAGCGGCACCCAGCGGCCGTGGTGGGCCAGGACCATCGCCAGCGTGGCGGCGCCGCACTCCACCGCCTCGAGCTGCAGGATGGTGGGTACGCGCACGCGCGTCTGCGCCTCGCGCCGCACCAGCCGCAGCACGTCGCGCGGCCGGAACCCGCGCGCGGCCGGCTCCGGCTGCGCGACGGCGGCGGGCGCGGCCTCAGACACGCGCCCCTCCGGCCGTCATCCAGAAAGAAGGTCTCACGCAGAGGGCGCAGAGGTCGCAGAGAAGGAATCGGTTCTCTGCGTCCTCTGCGCCCTCTGCGTGAGAAAAAGGATCACCCGATCCCGCGCGAATCCCGGGGATCGGGAAGGAAGGCGAGCGCGGGGACCGGGAGCGCATCCTCATCCCCCCGCCAGGCGGCGGAAGATGGGAAGGACGAGCGCCACGGGCCGCACCTCGCGCAGGGTGATCTGTGCCTTGCAGAGGGTGCCGCTGCGCACCTCCAGCGGCGGGCCGGCTGGGCTCGACCAGCGGTAGCGGCTGACCGTGCGCGGGTCGGGGATCAGGTCGGCGTGCACCTCGTAGGGCGCGCCGGTGCCGGCCAGCGCCTGCGCCAGCGCCTCGTTCTTCAGCACCCGCGCCAGCCCCTCGGGGGTGGCCGGGAAGTCGGAGACGTAGGTGACCGTGCCCAGCATCAGCCCGTACTCCTCCTCGCGCACGGTGCTGGGGGCGATCTGGATGCGCATCCCCGGGCGGATCTTCTTCCCCGCGTCGGACGACACGTAGACGATGGCCTCCAGGTCCTTCACCGTACGCCCCACGGGGTCGATGCGGACGACGGGGCGGCCGCGCTCCACCACGTGCCCCTGCTCGGCCATCACCTCCACCACCCGCCCCGTGTAGGGCGACACGACATTCGAGGTGCGCTCGAGCTCCGCCTCCAGCCGCTGCACCTCGCGCTGCGCCTCTTCCACCTGCAACTGCCCGGTCAGCAGCGAGGCGTCGGTGCGCTGGCGCACCGCCACCTGGTCGGCGTCGAGCTGCTTCAGCTGGCTCTGCGCCTGGCGGATCTGCTCCTGCACGTTCTGGTACTCCTGGCGCGTGCTGAGCAGCGTCTGCCGGGTCACCAGCCCGTCGCGCACCAGCCGCTCCTGGCTCTCCATCTTCTGCTCCAGCAGCTGCAGCGTCTGCTGGCTGGCGCGGATCCCCGCCTCGAGGTTGCTGCGCTGCTGCGACGCGTACGAGGCCTGCACCGAGCGCTCGCGCGAGGCCGACTGGGCGGTGCGCTGCTGCGAGAGCCGCAGGTCTTCCAGGTGGTTGCGCGCCTCGGTGAGCTTGTCCTGCAGCTCCGGCTGCGCCACCCGGGCCACCACCTGCCCCTCGTTCACCGTCTCGCCCACGTTCACCGCCACGTCGGTCACCCGCCCGCCCTCCAGCGGCACCACCTCGTAGATCCCCCCGCTCTTCACCAGGATCCCCTGCCCGGGGATCTTCTCGGGGACCGCGCCGGCCACCCCCCAGCTCACCGTCACCGCCAGCAGCAGGGCGATGGCGCCCAGCGCCAGCCACCCGCCGGGGGTGGTGGCCTGCATGGCTTGGTCGAGCTGCTCGGGGCTGGCCAGCCGGTCGAGCGACACCTTGCGGAAGATGCTGTCGGCCATCAGCGGCTCGCCTCGGCTGCGGCGGGTGGGGGGGATGGAGATTCGGCCAGCGGCGACGCGTCGGCCGCGGCGCGGCCGCCGGCGTCGCGCACCAGCGCCCCGGTCTCGAACGCCAGCCGGGCGCGCGCGGCGGCGTAGCGCTGCTGCGTGGAGATGCGCGACAGGAGCGCGCCGGTGAGCTGGTCCTCGGCCTGGATCACGTCGAACAGCGTCGACATCCCCAGCTGGAACTTGCGCTCCTCGTTCTCCACCGAGGTGCGCGAGAGGGCCACGGCCTCGTCAGCCCGCTCCATCTCCTCCTGCCCGTGCCTGAGCGCCTCCGCGGCGACCGCCACGCCCGCGCGGATGCGGCGCTCCAGCTCCTCGGCGGCCACCTGGCCCTGGCGCTGCAGGGCGCGGCTCTGCGCGGCCCCGCCCGCGGCGGCCGAGTTCCCCAGCGCGGCCTGCCAGCTCACCTCCAGCGAGGCGCTCCAGGTGTTCAGGTCGCGGTAGAAGGGGGTCACCAGCGACGACCACGCCTCGCCGGGGACGGCGCCGGTGTAGCCCACGGAGAGCTGGAGGTCGAGCCGCGGCCGCGTGCCCGCCTGCGCGGCGTCGGCCAGGACGCCGGCCGCCCGCACCGCCTGCCGCGCGGCGGCCAGGTCGGCGCGGCGCTCCAGCGCCTGCCGCACCAGCGCGCCCGTCTCCGCCCCCGCCCCGCGGGTGATGGAGGGGAGCGGCGTGGCGGGGAGGGCGAGCGTGGAGATGGCGTCGCCTTCCAGCCCCATCACCAGCCCCAGCGTGCTGCGCGCCTCCACCAGCTCCTGCTCGGCGGCGGACCGCGCCGCCTGCCGCGTCGCCAGCGCGGCCAGGAGGGGGTTGAGGTCGGCCTGCGCGCGCTCCTGCGCCGCGACGAGGATGCGCGTCTGCTCCACCAGCCGGCGGGCACGCGCCTCGGCCTGCCGCTGCACCTCGAGCCGCTCGGCCGCGGCGGCGTAGGCCCAGTAGGCGTCGGCCGCGTCGAGCGCGCCCACCGCCGTGGCATGCAGCAGGTCCGCCCGTGCCGCGTCCGACGTGGCCGCCGCCGCGCGCTCGGGCGCGGCCAGCTGGCCGCCGGCGCCGCGCAGCAGCGGCAGCTGCATCACCATCGACACCGACGCGGTGTTGTTGCGCCCGGTGGCGTCGGGGCTGAACTCGCGCCGCGTGGCCCGCACCTCGGGGGAGACGGAGAGGCCGGA
Source organism: Longimicrobium sp. (assembly GCA_036377595.1). Lineage (NCBI taxonomy): Bacteria > Pseudomonadati > Gemmatimonadota > Longimicrobiia > Longimicrobiales > Longimicrobiaceae > Longimicrobium > Longimicrobium sp. The sequence continues at coordinate 29,473 of DASUYB010000013.1, forward strand.
GCGGAAGCGGCGCTCCAGCGCCACCCCGTACGATGACGCCAGCGTGCGCGAGGGGAGCACGGAGTCGGCGCCGCGGCCGGTCCACCCCAGCGTGTTGTCGCGCGTGCTGGTGACGAACGAGGTGAGCGTGGGGTCGAACGCCCCCCGCGCGGCGCGCGCCGCGCCCAGCGCGCCGGCCAGTTGCTCGCGCGCCAGCCGCACTCCGCCCGAGCGGTCGGCCGCCGCGTCCAGCGCCTGCTGCAGCGTGAGCCCGGGCTGCGGCGCCTGCGCCCACGCGCGCGGCGGGGCCCCGGCGGCGGCCAGTGCCGCCGCCAGGGCCGCGATCTCCCGGCTCGGGAATGCCCGCCGCATACGCCTCAGGGCTTGAGCGGGTCGGGCGGGGGCGGCGGGGGAGGAGGAGGCGGGTCGTCGCTCCACGTGCCGTCGCCGCCGGCGGCCTCTTCCAGCTCGTCCTCGCTCAGCTCGTCGGTGTCGCGCGCCGGGTCGGGGAGCACCACCAGCGCGTCGAGGTCGCGCGGCCGCTCGACGAAGCGCACCCGGTAGCCGGCGGGAAGGGTGATCCCCAGCGTCTCGCGGAGCGCCCGCGCCGGGTCCGTCAGCAGCGCGTGGCGGAACTCCGGGTCGTGGGCGGCGCGGTCCGCCACCCTTTCCCACCCCGGCTCGCGGGGCGGGCCTGAAGAACCGGTCGGGTGTGGCGGCATGGTCGTCTCCGGCGTCGGGTGCGGGGGCCTGCTCGGGCGGCGGTATCCGGGGCAACGAGCGTTCCCGCCGCGGTTCGGTTCGGAGATGTGGAAGTCGTTGCGGTGGAATCGGTTACATCTCCGTCCACTTATCCGGACGGATACGGCTGGAGCCCGGCCTCTATCGAGTAGAAGCCGGGCTCCACCCCGCGGGCGGGAACGCGCCCGCCCACGTGGTCCGCGCGGGGGGACGAGGAGGACGCGGGGCGCCGCCCGGCGCCGCCGCGTTCCGCCGTCTCCGTGCCGCGCGGGGCCGTCGTGCCTGGTTCCGCGGTCCGGGGGAGATCAGCCGCGGATCGGCGTTCCCGCGGGCTGCGTGGTGGCGCCGCGCGCGTCCGCCGGCTCACCTGCCGGCCAGGCGCGCGCCAGCCCGCCCGCCACCTGGTCGAGCTGCTCCAGGTCCAGCTCGTCGTCGGGCAGGGAGGCGATGCCTCCCGGCACGCGGATGCGCTCTTCCATGCTCAGGCCTCCTCTCCCTCGCGGTTGACCCGGGCCGTGTGCCGCGCGGCCAGGTATGCCTTGGGCTGCGCCGGGCAGCCGTCCTGGAACACCAGCTTCACGTGGTTCACCCGCCGCACCAGCAGGCTGCGCCAGGGCTGGTGCGGCAGCACCGTGGCCGTCCACCCCGGCCACGCCTCCAGCGCCGCCACCTTCTCGGCCGCCGCGCCGGCCAGCGCGCGCAGCCACGCGGCCTCGCGGATCCCGCCCTCCAGCTGCGCGCGGCGGTGCAGCGGCACCTCCACCCCCAGCCGCGCCCCCGCGCCGCCGTCGCGCGCGTCGAGGTGCACGTAGCCGGGAACCGGGCCGGGCCCGTGCTCGGTGCCGCCGCCCAGCGCGCGGAGGACGGGGGCCACGTCGCCCGGCCACCCGGCGCGGTGGAGGTACTCCTCCAGCGCGCCCGCGTCCACGCCGGCCGCGCACACGCGGATGGCGCCGTCGCCGCGGCCGGGGAAAAAGCCGGCGTAGACCATCCGCGCGCCGGCCGGGAGCGCCTCCATGCACCGCCGCACCGCGCGGATCGATCCCGACGGCGGAGGCCGCCCGCAGAGCCGCGCGCCGGCCGCCGCGGCGTGCGCCGTCCACTCCGCCGGCCCCGCGCCGCGCAGCGACAGCCACGAGAGGTCGACGAAGGTCCCCGGCTCGTCCAGGCGCAGCTCGCCCCCCTCCAGGTCAAGCTCCACCCAGAGCGAGCTGGCCGCGCGGTGGAAGATGGAGCGCGGGTCGGCCCACTCGCCGCAGAAGCGCCGCAGCCGCGTCCACCCGGGCCGGTCGGCCAGCGGGGCGGGAAGCGGGATGGCGTGGTTCACGCCGGCCAGGATCTCGCGCCCCGGCTCGCGCACGTGCAGCACCGCGTCGACCCGCGCCGCGCCGGCGTCCAGCCGGCACTCCAGGTACAGCTCGTCCGTCACCGCCGCGGGGATCTGCGCCAGCGCCGCGCGCAGCGCTTCCCGGGCGCGGGGGCTCGCCAGCGCGGGGGGAAGGTGCGGCTCCAGCACCTCCAGCGTCTCCGACAGCGGAGCGCGCACGAACCCGTCCCCCCCCGGCGCGGGGCGCCGCCGCGCGCGTGGCGCGGGGGCCTTGGGAAGCTCCGAGGCGGTGAGGTGCATTCCCTCCCCCCGCTGCAGGCCATCGGACGAACCGCACGGCCGGTTGGGATCGGCAACGGGCGTGCCGGATTGGACGAAATGGGCAACCCCTTCTCCCGCTTGCGGTTGGCGTTCCCCCGCAGGCTGTTCGCTCGGGCGGGGCCTAGAGGCGGCGGGCCGCGGGTAGAGCCCCACGTCTATCCGACACGCGCCTGTCCCGGGCGGTGGTACACGCCGTGCAGCCTCCTTCGCCCCTCGCACGAGCGGAAGGAGACGGGCCCGTAGCCAAAGGAGGGACGATGTCGATGGACTCGCTGAAGGACCTGTACGTGGAGCAGCTGCGCGACCTGTACAGCGCCGAGACCCAGATCCTCAAGGCGCTGCCGATGATGGCCGAGCGGGCGCACAACCCCGAGCTGAGGAGCGCGTTCCTGGAGCACGAGCGGGTGACGCACGACCAGGTGAAGCGGCTCGAGGCCATCTTCGACGGGATGGGCGAGAAGCCGGGCGGCCACCACTGCAAGGGGATGGAGGGGCTGCTGAAGGAAGGGCAGGAGATGGTGAAGGAGAAGGGCGACCCCGACACCATCGACGCGGGGCTGATCGCCGCGGCGCAGCGGGTGGAGCACTACGAGATCGCCGGCTACGGCTGCGTGCGCACCTACGCCGACCGGCTGGGGATGGCCGACCACGCGCGCACCCTGCAGCAGACGCTCGACGAGGAAGGCGACACCGACCACCGCCTGACCGCGCTCGCCGAGACCATCATCAACCCCCGCGCGCAGCAGGGAGACGGCTACCGCTGATCCGGCTGTAAAGGATCTCACGCAGAGTCAGCAGGGTCAGCAGAGGAACTGCGGTTTTCTCTGCTGACCCTGCTGACTCTGCGTGAGATAATCTTCTTCGAATCTCGGAACGAGAAGGATCTCTGCGTGGGAAATCTCTTCAGCTGTCGTCGTGCGCGCGGTGGCGGAGGTCTTCGAGGGTAGCGATGTCTTTGCGCCAGACGGTCTTGAGCACCGGGTGCAGGTCCATGTAGCTGCGCAGCCCGTCCACCAGCGCGTCCAGGTTCACCCCCGCGAAGTCGTCCTCGAACGAGGCGTCCTCCCGCGCGGAGCCGTTCGCCTCCCCGGGCGCGGCGCCGTCGCCGGGGGGCGCGGTGCCGAGCCAGACCACGTTGCCGTCGGGATACTGGATCCCCAGCCGCTCGCCGTCGGTGGCGTAGCTCACGGCGCCCTCCCACGGCATCACGTCGCGGACCTCGCGGCCGTCGGCGTCGGTGCGCGGGAGGTAGAAGCGGTCGGGGAGTCGGATGGCGCGGGCGGTCATGGGCACGGCGATGGCTCGGGTCCGCGGGCCTGCTTGTACAAGGGGCGCCCCCGCATGGAGGCGCCCCGGACTGCTCAGACGACCGACACCGGACGGGCCCGGCCGTGCGCCGGGGCCGCTGCGGTTCCGGGCGCCTCCGCTGTTTCCAGGGCCTCGGGGTGGATCCGCTCGAGCTGCGCGCGCACCTCCACGAAGCGCTGCGCCTGGGCCACCAGCCCGCGCCGCTCCAGGAAGGTGTTCAGGTGCTGCAGCACCGAGCAGAGCGACTCGTGGCGCTCCTCCACGCGCCGCAGCCGCCGGATCTCGCGCACCAGCCGCAGCGCCGCGTCGGGGTGCAGCGCGGCGATGTAGCGCTGGTCCTCGTCCAGCAGCTCGCCGTCGCGCTCCACCACGTACAGGTACTCGTCGCCGGTCTCGGGCGCGTGC